>NZ_ALIP01000120.1:0-88061 GCF_000283075.1 Pseudoxanthomonas sp. GW2 | reverse complement strand
CCGCGCAGTAGAACGGCTCGCCGGCATCCGAGCGGCTGACCCGCCACGGGCCGGCGCCGACCACCTGCTTGGAGAGGCGCGCGGCGGGCTTGAGCAGCAGGACCACTTCCGCCAGTGGATCGACCATGGCCGGACTCCTGCAAACGAAGTATGGACTTCCGATTGTAGGCAGTACGGGGCAGGGTGCATACCGTGGTGGCTCGCCCACCACACGCGAGACCACCGAATGAAGACCGTGCTGATCACCGGCTGTTCCTCCGGCTTTGGACTGGAAACCGCGCGCCATTTCCTGGCGCGGGACTGGCGCGTCGTCGCCACCATGCGCACCCCGCGCGACGACCTGCTGCCGGCATCGGCCAACCTGCTCGTGCTGCCGCTGGATGTCACCGATCCGGAAAGCGTCCGGGCTGCCGTCGCCGGGGCAGGGGAGGTCGACGTACTCGTCAACAACGCCGGCTTCGGCGCGCCCGCACCGTTCGAGCTGATGGACATGGAAACGGTGCGCCGCCTGTTCGAGACCAACACCTTCGGCACGATCGCGATGGCCCAGGCGGTACTGCCGCAGGTGCGCGCGCGCGGATCCGGGGTCATCGTCAACGTGACCTCGAGCGCGACCTACAGGCCGCTGCCGCTGATTGGCGCGTATCGCGCCTCCAAGGCCGCGGTGAACGCGATCACCGAATCGCTCGCCGCCGAGATCGCGCAGTTCGGCCTGCGCGCGCACCTGGTGCTGCCGGGCTCTTCCGGCGATACCCGCTTCCGCGAGTCCGCCCGCCGCGGCCTGCGCGGGATCGACGATGCGGTGTATGGCCGCTTCATGCAGGACACCATCGCGCGCATGGCCGACTCGGTCGGACCCGGTACCCGGTCCACGGACGTGGCGCAGGCGGTCTGGCGCGCGACCAACGATCCTGCCGCGCCGCTGTACATCCCGGCCGGCGCGGATGCGGAGGAGTGGGCGAGGGAGGCGGGCTGAGGGCGCCGGGATGAGCGGATGGCAGGCCGGCGCCCGCTCGCCAGTCCTGCCGGAAATGCGATGGAGCGTCAGGCGGCCTGGAGCCGGTCTTCGCCCTCATCTTCCGCGGAGGACGGACGTGCGCGATGGCGTGCACCAGGGCACGTGATTGAAGCGCGGAAGGCGGCGATCCGGGGGTCTGGCGCTGCGGCGGCATCGATTTATAGCGGATTCGCTATAAACCACTAAACTCTTCATAACCCTGGTGCGCTGACGCGCGACTGCTTCCCGACGGTCCTGCGCATTCGCCGACATTGGATGTAGTTCTAGTCATATAGTGCGGGGACGGCAATATGCGCTGAGGTTGCTTGCTCCGGATGGGTGGCATGCCGAGGACCCAATGTCACAGGGGTCTCCACACCAGGGAGCCGACGCCATGTCCACACCCAAGGACCGCCGCCACGCCGGTCGATCCTGACCAGGCTGCGTTCGACCGCGTGACGCATGACTGTGATCAGCGTCTGGGGCGCCTCCATCGTGGACGTCCGGCGAGGCAGGCGCGCACCTCGGGGATCAGCGAAGGCCAAAGTGGGTCCAGCCTGGCAGGCACGGTTGCGTTGGCGTGGCGCGCGGAACCAAGGGTGGCCCGGCGGCGGCATGGATCCAATGGATCCAACGAGGCACGGATCCAACCAGGCGCCGGTTGCGGCTGGACGCGTCGGCCAGCCTGCAGCTTGGTTCATATCCAGATGGTTTGTTGGTGATGGCCGCGCCGGGGCTTACTGCTGACGGTTCCGGGAAGATAGGCCGCCTTGAGGGTCGGCAGGGAATCATTACAGAAACAGCCGAATCCGCTTTAAGCCTTTGATGTGGCTCTGCTTTTGCTTCTGTACAAGATTACGCTGCTGAGGCCACGAAGTGGCCTATTAGCTCAAAAAAGCCGAAAAAATCGGTCGCGCCTGTCCACTCTTCACTCCAGCACCTTGCTGGAATAGTCCAAGGGCGCGATCTCCTTCTCCAGATCGAGGGTGTAATCGCCGAACCGGTTGATGTGGCTGGTCCGGTACGGTGACAGACCGGCCAGGATGTCCGGCGACAGTTCGATCCCCTCCTTCCGTAGCTCGGCCAGTGTCCGGGTCATGCCCTCCACGTTGTGCAGGATGACCATGTTGGCCACCAGTTGACTGTACTTCACGATCTTGCGTTGCTCGTGCAGGACGTTCTCCGCGATCACGCCTTCCCCGCCGAAGAACACCCATTTCACGAACCCGTTGAACTCCTCGCTCTTGTTGGTGGCGGCCTGGATGGTCTTGCGGATTTCGATGTCGTCGATGTAACGCAGCAGGAACAGGGTCCGGACCGCCTTGCCCAGTTCGCGGAAGGCGAAGTACAGCTTGTTCTTCCGGCTGTAGGTGCCCAATCGACGCAGGATGGAGGACGCCGTGATCTTGCCCAGCCGGATGGAGACCACCACCCGCAGCATGTCGTGCAGGTGCGTGCCAATCAGCGCCCAGTCGATGCTCTCGCCGAACAAGGCCTGGATGTTCTGGTAGGCCTTGCCGGGTTCGGGCCGAAAGAACGTGAGGTCCTTGATGTTCCGGATTCGCGGCATCAGCTGGATACCCAGCAGGTGGGCCAAGCCGAAAACCGGATAGCTCTGCGCCTGCGTGTCACCGTGGACGACTTCCGGCTGGATGTCGGAGGTGTTGGCCAAGAGGCCGTCCAGGATGTAGATGGCCTCGTGCACGCCGCACGGAATGAAGTGGCTGAACAGCGCCACGTACTTGTCCGACACATGGTAGTAGCCGATGCCGCCGTAGCCGCCGTACCGGATGTGGTACTCCGACAGCAGGTTGTCCTCATAGACGCTCCATTTGGTGCCGTCGGCCGAGGCGCTGCGGCCACTGCCCCAGAACCCCGGCAGATCGAACTTGTTGTACGTGTTGATGACCTCGTTGATCGCCCTTTCCAGCGTTCCTTCATCGACGTACTTCAGGTTCAGCCAGGCGATCTGGCGCCGGCTGAACCCCTTGACCGACCGGGCCGTCTGCGTCGGACCCAGGTTGCAGCCGTAGCAGAACAGCGTGGTGATGACCCGCCTGGGGAGGTCGTCGACTTGCGCGTCGGTTCCGGAAAAGGGCCGGAAATGACGGTGCAGCGCCAGCCACTGCGCGGTGTCGATCAGCACGTCCACGATGCTGGTGGCCGGCAACCGCTCGGTGATCAGGCGATCCACGGTAGCGATCGCGCTGGACACCTCGGGACGCCGTGCCTTGCGCAAGACCAGTCGCCCTTCGACCAGGTCCGCATGCACGTTCTCCGGGAATCGCTGGTCGACCGCGTTGGCCAGATCGGCCAGTTCGGTGCGCAGGCTGGAGACGAAGGCCTCCGCATCGGTCGGGAGGCCGGAGACCTCGCCATAGGCCTCCAGCTCCTGGCTGAAGGTGGCTTCGTCGATCAGCTGTTCGCGATAGTCGTCGAACCGTTCGCTGTGCGGAATGAACAGGTCGCCAGACTTCAACTCGTCCTTGACCTGGACCAGGACCGCCAACTCGAAATACTTGCGGTGCATCCACCCCGCCCCGAGGGCGTTGGCCTTCTTGCCGAACACATGCTGGCGCCAGGCCTTGGACAGCCACTCGAAATCCTTGTCCACGTCCAACCCGAGGGAGGCCACCTCGATCAATTCGCGGCGCTGGTTGCGCAATGCAAGTACGGCGGCGATCAGCGGCTCCATGCCCGCGTCCTGAGTGGTGGACCGGAGCGTCATCAACTCCAGGCAATTAAGCAGCAAGGGCCTGGCGGTGCCGTAGGGCTGCAGCATGAACGGCAGGTAGTTCTTGCCGGCGTAGGCCATGTGCTCGTCGCATTCGGCCAGCAGCAGCGAGATGTCGGCCCGAAGGCTGTCGCCGATGGCATCCACCCGCTGGCTGTCGGTACCGTCCAACTGGAACGCCTGGAGGACATCCTTGAGCTGGCCGATCAGGTAGTCGGCCCGCTTGGAATGCTCAAGCTGGTAGGCAATCAGTTTCTGCTGGGCCAGATTCTCCAGTTTGCGCACCTGCTTGATGAACAGTTCGGCGGCATCGTCCAGGGTCTTGGCGTACTGGGCGCGGATGAAGATCGTGGCCAGCGCATACCGCTTGTCCTCGGTCAGTTCGGCCAGCTCGCTGGCGTCCAGGGCCCGGGCCATGGTCCGGAACTGCTTGAGCTTGGGCACCGGGATGTCGATCGGCGGCAGCTTTTCGGCCAATTGCTGGAGCATGCGGATGTGCTGCAGGTAGGTGCGCACCTCCTTGTTGGTCGGGCGGCCCGGCTCGCGTTTGAGCGTATGCCAGCCGGTGTAGCGCGATCCTTCCTTGGCGGACAACAGTTCGTCGATCAGCTTGCACACATCGGGGGCAAGGGCTTGTCCGATGCTGCGGAAATAACCCTCATGCACCTGCTCGCGCGCACGAATGGCCGCCAGTTCCAGCGTTCGGAAGCCAGGGAGTTCGTAGCGGTGGTGCACCAGTTCTTCGAGCAGGACATTCACGATGTCGGGAATGACATGCTTGGTCTGTGCCGCCGCGATCGCGACGGTGTCGAGCCAGGCCGTTCCATCCTTGCCCAGCGGACGCACGCCGAGAAACTGTCGCAGCAGCGTGACGTGGCGTTGCTTGCCGCCGGAGGTGTCGTAGGATTCCAGTCGGCCCAGCTTCAGGGCGCGACGCAGGCCGGCCGCTTGGGCGATGTGCTGCCGGATGCGTTCCGGCACCTCGGTCAATTGCGTGAAATAGCCCAGACGCTGGAATAGCTTCAGGTGGATCAGCACCGCCAGTTGGGTCGTGGGCTGGGTGGTGATGTCCCGCACGAAGGAAAGTTCAGCCGGGGTCGGCGTGTAGATCTCCTCCAGCTCCTTGGCGGTGGGATCGGGCTTCAGTCGCGGATAGGCGGTCTCTTGAACGGTGGCCATCGAATTCCTGGGGGCTCAGGTCAATCCCAGTGGCGGCCGTCGTCGCCGATCAGGGACGCTTCCAGGAAACATTGGTGGGTATCGGCCATCCGATGCAGGTCATCCAGCAAGGTGGCCAGGACTTCATCCAGATCCCGGTCCGGGTCGGGTGCCACGGCGAGGCGGTATTCGGTGCCTTCCGCGTTCAGGCGTTGGGCCTGGAACGGAGCTAGGCAGATTTCCTCGATACGCCCGCGCGCCTTGGCCACGCCGCGGCCGCTGCGGGCGAAGGGCGTCAGCAACAGGCGCAGGCTCACCGTGTAAGTCGGTGTCGGTTCGGGCGCTGGCGCCGGCAGTGCCGGCGGCGCGGGAGCTGCCACCGGTCCCGGCAGGCTGGCTTCGATGCGCTGGCGCGCGAAAGGATCGCCGCCGTCGATGTAGCGCATGGCCGAGTGCACGTCGCGCCAGCCGACGTACTCCATCAGCCCCTTCACGTCCCAACCGTTGGCGTTGGCCCAGCCGGCAAAGCCGCGGCGCAGCGAGTGGCTGCTGTACTCCTCCGCATCCGGCAAGCCAGCGGCGGTGAGCAGATGGCGCAGCAGTGGGATCAGGCTGTTGGGATGCAGCGCCTCGTCCGCGACATGGCCCCAGCGATCAACGGCGCGGAACAGCGGCCCCTCGGTCAGTCCGGCCGCGTCGATCCACTCCCAGGTCGCGGTCACCGGGCACAGCCGCGACAGCGCCGGCACCTTGTACGTGTTGCCCTGCGCCTGCCGGTCGCCCTTGCTGCGAGGCAGGAAACAGGTCATCCCCTCACCGGTGACCAGGCGCAGGTGCTCGACCTGCACACGGATCAATTCGTCGCCGCGGAAGCCGCGCCAAAAGCCAAGCAACAGCAAGGCCCGGTCGCGCTGATGGCGCAGTTCGTCCGCGCGGGCACCGCGACCTCGCGCCGCCGCGATCGCGCCCGCTAACCAGTCATCCACCTGCGCCAGCCGGGTCAGCTGCAGCGGTTCGGCCTGCTTCTCCACCGACGGATGCAGCGTCTGGATACCCTTGAGTACCTTGCGCACCAGCGGCGCCCGCGTCGGATCCACGAAGCCGTGTTCGCGATGCCAGCCCGCCAAGGCCGCAAGGCGGTGCCGCAGCGTGTTGGTGGAGAGCTGACCCGCGTGGTCGGCCAGGTAGCGGGCCACGCTGTCCGGCGTGGCTGGCAGATGCCCGCCCCATTCGACCTCGAAGTGGCGCAGCGCCGAGGCGTAGCTGCGCTGCGTGTTTTTGCGTTCGGCGGCCTCCAGGTACCGTTCCAGAGTCATGGACGACACTCCGGATCCGCACACGGAGTCGGATTGTTATCTGTGCGCCGCAGCGCCCCCAGAATGGTGCAGGTTCCGCGCTCGCCGCCGGCACACTGGGCGATCACCCGCTCCAACTCGCCGGCCATGCGGGTCAGCGCCTCGATCCGCTGGTGGATGTCGGCCAGATGTGCACGCGCCAGTGCATCGACGTCGCCGCACGACAGCTTCGGATCGTCGTTCAGGTGCAGCAGGCTGCGGATCTCCTCCAGGCTGAAACCCAGTTCGCGCCCGCGGCTGATGAACCGCAGCCGCTCGACATCGGCCGGCGCGTAGGCGCGGTAGCCGCTTCCGGTTCGCGTCGGCCGCGGCATCAGCCCGACACGTTCGTAGTAGCGGATGGTCTCCAGGTGGCAGCCACTGGCGGCTGCCGCTTCGCTGATCTTCACATGCTTGACTCCGTAGCTGCTACAGACTTTATCCTTCGCCGCATTCCGCTGCCACCCTGGCCGGATGGCATCTGTTCGACGAGGACCCGATGAGCGATTGCGGCTGTCACCACGAGGCAAAGAACGCGCAGGAACGGCGTGTGCTGAAGATCGCCCTGGTGCTCAATGCCGTCATGGCGGTGATCGGCGGCCTTGCCGGCTGGATCGCCCAGTCGACCGGCCTGCTGGCCGACGCCCTGGACATGCTGTCCGACGCCACCGCCTACGCGATCGGCCTGGTGGCCATTGGGCGCACCGCCCGATTCAAGGCGAACGCGGCCTGGCTCAGTGGCAGCGTGCTGCTCGTGCTCGGTATCGGCGTTCTGGTGGAGGTAGGCCGGCGCGTCGTCTATGGTGCCGAGCCGCTCAGCGGCTGGATGATCGGCACGGCCCTGCTGTCGCTGGTGGTCAACGTCACCGTGTTGCGTCTGCTCGCTCCGCTGAAGGCCGGTGAAGTCCACCTGCGCGCCACGTGGTTGTTCACCCGTGCGGATGTCGTGGCCAACATCGGCGTCATCCTGGCCGGCGTATTGGTCCTCTGGCTGGCCACTCCGTACCCGGACTACGTCATCGGCACCTTGATTGGCTTGTACGTGATCAAGGAAGCCATCGAGATTCTCGGCGATGCCCACCGGGCCCACGCCGCATCGAAGCCGCCCGCCGCATGACCTTGCACCGCGCCCGGTTCGCCCCCCATCGCTGGCTGATGCTGGCGATCCTGGCGCTGGGCTTGGTGGTGCAACCCATCCTGGGCTCGGTCAGCGAATTGCACGAACTGACCCATGACGTGGCCGGCACGCATGGCAGCGAGGAAACCCTGACCGCCGGTGAAGACGACACGGCCGGCGCCTTGCACGTGGTGCATCACTTCGCCCATTGCTGCGGCCACGCGGTGCCGACGGCCGCTGCGCCCGTGGTCTTCTCCCAAATCAGCCACATCGAACCCACGAGTCTGACGGCGTCGCGCCGTGTGCCCAGCGGGCGATGGCTCGCACCTTTCCGACCTCCGATCGCAGCCTGACGACTCGCCGGCGTTGTGCCGGGTCTCTGGCCCTTTCCGATTGGAGTGTTTCCATGTCTGTGCGACTTGCGGCGTTGGCCGCGCTGGTCGCTGTGTCCGCCATCGCATGGCCGGCGCACGCGGCTGATCGACTTTCCCTGGACGAGGCGTTTGCACGCGTCGCCCAGACCCATCCCGATCTGCGCCTCTTCGGAGCGCGGCAGGACATCCTGTCCGCCGACCTGGAGCGGGCGGCCCTACGGCCGGCGTGGGTCGCCGGCGCGAGCGTCGAGAACGCCTTCGGCACCGGCGAGGCCAGCGGCCTGGACGGCGCCGAGCTCACCCTGAGCCTGGCTTCGGTCCTGGAACGCGGCGGCAAGCTCGACGCCCGCCGTACGCTGGCACAAAGCCGCATCAATGCGCTCGCGGTCGAGCGTGAGGCACGGCGGCTCGATCTGCTGGCCGAAGTGGCACGTCGCTATCTGGCAATGGTGGCGGCGCAGCGGCAACGGGACATCGCCGAGCTTGATATCGCGCAACGGCAGCGCGCCGTCGCCGGAGCGCGGCATCGCCTGCAGGCCGGCGCGTCGCCCGAATCGGTCGTGCTCACCGCGCAGGCGGCCTTGGCGCGTGCGGAATTGGACCGCGCACGAGCCGAACAACGCTTCGCCGCGACCCGACAGCACCTGGCGGCGTTATGGGGCGAGCGAGCACCGACATTCGACGTTGTAGCCGCCGATCCAACAGCGTTGCCCCAAGTCGCTTCGTTTGCCCAGCTCACCTCCACCCTGGAGCAGACACCGGAACTGGCCCAGTTCGTTGGCGAGCGCCGGATCCGTGAGGCGCGCCTGCAGCTCGCGCGTGCCGACGCCAAGGCTGACCTCGACTGGGAGGTGGGCGTGCGCCGCTTACAGGCGACCGACGACATGGCGCTGGTGGGCAGTATCTCGATGCCGTTGGGAGCGAGCCGCCGGGCGCAGCCGGAGATCCGCGCGGCCGAAGCGGAACTCACCGCACTGGAAATCGAACGCGAATCCAAAGGGTTGTCCCTGTATTCGACGTTGGCCGAAGCGCACGGGCGCTACCTCACGGCACAGCTGGAGGTGGACCGGCTGGGCACCGACGTGCTGCCCAAGCTCGCCAAAGCCGAAGCCGCGGCGGAACGCGCCTACCGCGCCGGCGCCATCAGCTACCTGGAATGGGCGCAGCTGCAGTCGGAACGCACCGCAGCCCGCAAACAGCAACTCGACGCCGCGCTGGAAGCCCAGCGCGCCCTTATCGAAATCCAGCGCCTGACCGGTGCGCCGTTCGTGGCAGCACCGGCACAGGCGACGCAGGGAGGTACCCCATGAAGTGGACACACTGGATCAGCGCACTGACGCTGGCCGTTCTGTTGAGCGCATGCGGCGGCGCGAAGCCGTCCAACGAAACCGATCACGAAGAAGGCGAAGCACACGCCGCAGAGGAAGGCCACGAGGAGGCGCCCGACCGCACCACCATCGCGGCGAAAGTCGCCCAGGAC
The DNA here is from genome assembly GCF_000283075.1 of Pseudoxanthomonas sp. GW2. NCBI lineage: Bacteria > Pseudomonadati > Pseudomonadota > Gammaproteobacteria > Lysobacterales > Lysobacteraceae > Pseudoxanthomonas > Pseudoxanthomonas sp. GW2. Next base: position 78,867 of record NZ_ALIP01000120.1, on the reverse strand, counting down.
GCCGGCATTCGTGTCGCACCGGCGGCAGCCGGCATCATCGCCGACGAGCACGAAGTCCAGGGCCTGCTCACACCGGTCGAAGGCCGCGTCGCCAAGGTCATGGCGCGCTTTCCCGGTCCGATCCGTTCACTGCGTGCCAACGTGGGTGATCGCGTGCGTGCGGGGCAGCCGTTGGCCACCATCGAAAGCAACCTTAGCCTCACGACTTACACGGTCCCCGCGCCAATCTCCGGCGTCGTGCTCGCTCGTAATGCATCGATCGGCACGGTGGCCAGCGAAAGCGCGGCGCTGTACGAGATCGCGGACCTGTCGGAACTATGGGTGGACCTGCACATCTTCGGTGCGGATGCTCAGCACATCACGGCTGGCGTGCCGGTGCGGGTCACGCGCTTGAGCGACGGACTTACTGCCGAAACGACGCTCGAACGCGTGCTGCCGGGCACTGCGACCGCCAGCCAGAGCACCGTGGCGCGCGCAACGATTCGCAACCTCGATGGCCTGTGGCGTCCGGGCTCGGCGGTAAAGGCCCGCGTCACCGTGGACCAAGCGCCGGCGAAGCTGGTTGTGCCCGTCACCGCCTTGCAGACCGCCGAGGACCAGGACGTGGTCTACGTGCAGCAGGGCGACACCTACCGCGTCCGGCCAGTGAAGCTGGGCCGCCGTGATGCGGAGCGCGTGGAAGTACTGGATGGGCTCAAGGCGGGTGAGCGCGTGGTCGTGGCGCAAAGCTTCCTGGTCAAGGCGGACATCGAAAAGTCCACCGTTGAAGAAGACCACTGAGGCCCGCCATGCTCGAACGCCTCATTCGCTTCTCCATCCGCCATCGCTGGCTGATGCTGGTGCTCACCGTCGCGCTGATCGCGCTGGGCGTATGGAGCTATCGGCATCTGCCGATCGATGCCACGCCCGACATCACCAACGTACAGGTCCAGATCAATACCCAGGCGCCGGGCTACTCGCCGCTGGAAGCCGAACAACGCGTCACGTTCCCGATCGAAACGGCAATGGCCGGCCTGCCCAAGCTGGATTACACCCGTTCGCTGTCGCGTTACGGACTCTCGCAGGTCACCGTGGTCTTTGCGGACGGCACGGACCTGTACTTCGCCCGGCAACAGGTCGCCGAGCGGCTGCAGCAGATCGCCTCGCAACTGCCCGAAGGCCCGGACCCGGAGATGGGGCCGATCTCCACGGGGCTTGGCGAGATCTTCATGTACACCGTGGAGGCTGAGCCGAATGCCCGCAAGCCGGACGGAACCCCGTATACGGCCACCGACCTGCGCACCCTGCAGGACTGGGTGATCCGCCCGCAGCTGCGCAACACGCCCGGCGTCACCGAGGTCAATACCATCGGCGGCTTCGAGCGGCAGATCCACATCACGCCCGATCCGGCTCAACTGGTCGCGTTGGGGTTCACCCTGCATGACGTAGTGCAGGCGATCGCTCGCAACAACCAGAACATCGGCGCGGGCTACATCGAGCGCAACGGCCAGCAATTTCTGGTGCGCGTGCCTGGGCAACTGGCGGACCTGGAAGCGATCCGCAATATCGTGCTGGACCGGCGCGAAGGCGTGCCGATTCGGGTGCGCGATGTCGCCACGGTCGGCGAAGGCAAGGAACTGCGCACCGGCGCAGCTACGCAGAACGGTCACGAGGTCGTGGTCGGCACCGCCTTCATGCTGTTCGGCGCCAACAGCCGCGAGGTGTCCCGTGCCGCGGCCGAGAAGCTGGAGGCCGCCAATGCCAGCCTGCCGGCAGGCGTACGTGCCAAGGCGGTCTATGACCGTACCGCGCTGGTCGACCGCACCATCGGCACCGTCGCCAAGAACCTGATCGAGGGCGCGTTACTGGTAGTCCTGGTGTTGTTCCTGCTATTGGGGAATGTTCGTGCGTCGCTGATCACCGCCGCGGTGATTCCGCTGGCGATGCTGTTCACCATCATCGGCATGGTGCGCGGCGGCGTGTCGGGCAACCTGATGAGCCTGGGCGCGCTCGATTTCGGCCTGATCGTCGATGGCGCCGTGATCATCATCGAGAACTGCCTGCGCCGCTTCGGTGAAGCGCAGCACGCACTCGGCCGCGATCTCAACGACGAGGAGCGTTTCGACCTGACCGCCTCGGCGACCGCAGAAGTGATCCGGCCCAGCCTGTTCGGCTTGGGCATCATCGCCGCGGTATATCTGCCGATCTTCGCGCTCTCGGGCGTGGAAGGAAAAATGTTCCATCCGATGGCGATCACCGTGGTGCTGGCGTTGACCGGCGCGATGATGCTGTCGCTGACCTTCGTGCCAGCGGCGATTGCGACCTTCCTGCGCGGCCGTGTGGCGGAGCACGACAACTGGCTGATGCGCCGGTCGAGGGCCCGCTACACGCCATTGCTGGACTGGGCGTTGCATCACCGCGTCGCAGTGCTGGCCGGCGCCGCGCTGCTGGTGGTCGCCTGCGGACTATTGGCTACGCGTCTCGGCTCGGAGTTCGTGCCGAGCCTGGACGAAGGCGACATCACCGTGCAGGCGATGCGCATCCCAGGCACCAGTCTGGAGCAGTCGGTGGCGATGCAGGAGACGTTGGAGAAGCGTCTGGCCCAGTTCCCAGAAGTGGCCAATGTGTTCTCCAAAATCGGCACCGCCGAGGTGGCCACCGATCCGATGCCGCCGTCGATGGCCGACACCTTCCTGATGCTCAAGCCGCGCGACCAGTGGCCGGACCCGCGCAAGCCCAAGGCGGAACTGATCGAGGTACTGGAAACCGCGGCCCGCGAGATCCCGGGCAGCAACTACGAGTTCACCCAGCCGATCCAGATGCGCACCAACGAGCTCATCTCCGGCGTGCGCTCGGACGTGGCGGTAAAGGTCTACGGCGACGATCTCGGTCAGCTGGCGCGACTGGCCGCGCGGGTCGAGCGCGTGATGCGCCAAGTGCCCGGTGCAGAGGACGTGAAAGCCGAACAGGTCACGGGATTGCCACTGCTCGCCGTGACGCCGGACCCCGTCGCACTGGCGCGCTACGGCCTCAACCCGGGCGACGTGCAGGACACCGTTGCTACGGCCATTGGCGGCGAGGTCGCTGGCCAGCTGTTCGAGGGCGATCGCCGCTTCGCGCTGGTCGTGCGTTTGCCGGAGTCGCTGCGCCAGGATCCGGCGGTGTTGGCGGACTTGCCGATCCCGCTGCCCGAGAGCGCGAACGCTGACGAATCCAGCCGCGAAGCCGCCTGGCGCAGCGGCGGTCCGCGCACGGTACCGCTGCGCGAAGTGGCCGAGGTACAGATCCAGCGCGGACCGAACCAGATCAACCGCGAGAACGGCAAGCGCCGGGTGGTGATCACCGCCAACGTGCGCGAACGCGACCTGGGCGGTTTCGTCGCGGAACTGCGCACACGCATCGGTCGCGATGTGAAGCTGCCCGAGGGCTACTGGATCGACTACGGCGGCACGTTCGAGCAGTTGATCTCCGCGAGCCAGCGCCTGGCAGTGGTCGTGCCGGTCACGCTGGCGCTCATTTTCGCGTTGCTCTTCATGGCCTTCGGCTCGGCCAAGGACGCGGCGATCGTGTTCAGCGGCGTGCCACTGGCGCTGACCGGCGGCGTCATCGCACTGGCCTTGCGCGGGATTCCGTTGTCGATTTCCGCCGGCGTCGGCTTCATCGCCTTGTCCGGCGTGGCGGTGCTCAATGGTCTGGTCATGATCGCCTTCATCCGTCGCCTGCGCGAGCAAGGCGATCCGCTCGAGAACGCGGTCCGCGACGGCGCGCTGGGCCGGTTGCGGCCGGTGCTGATGACCGCGCTGGTGGCTTCGCTGGGTTTCCTGCCGATGGCCTTCAACGTCGGCGCCGGTTCGGAGGTCCAACGCCCACTGGCGACGGTGGTCATCGGCGGCATCCTATCCTCGACCGCATTGACGCTGCTGGTGCTGCCAGTCCTGTATCGCTGGGTGCACCGGGATCGCACGGTGCAGGCGCAGGTCTGACGCCCGCGAGAGAAAGCAGATGCACGAAGTCGATATCGAAGCCGTGCGCATGGCGATGTTCGCCCACTCCGGCGTGAAGGCGGTGGACTCACCGCGCCTGTATCAATCTGCGACCGGCATCGGCCTGGCCGCCACCCTTACGGTGGCGGTCCCCGATGTGGACCAGACGAACGTCCGCGACACGATCGCCACCGTCCTGCGCGAGCGGTTCGGTATCGACGAGGTGGACTTGCAGTTCCAGGACCCAGGGCCGATTCCTCACACGCTCGATATCTCGCGAGGGCTGATCGAAAAGATGTAGGCCCAGCCGACCATCGGAGGTGAATCGTCATGGGGCTCCGGATGCCAACCAACGAGCCCGAGCGCTCTTGATCGAGTGGCAGATTGTCCGACGGACCCGGTTCGTCTCCAATCGTCACTCCGAATGCGTTTCATACCGGCGACCTTGACACGCCCGTGTGTGAAACGCTATCAGGCGGGATAATTCACTATTATCACGCGTCAAATTCACAGGTATTTTCGGGCAACTACGCCGCTTGAATAGTATGTAATTACGTGGTATGTAATAAATTACGAAATAATCCGAGGAGGCAGCCATGGCCCGCGGCGGGTTGTACAAGAGCGACGTGCAGAGGGCCCGCGATGCCTTGCGGGCGCAGGGCAAGCACCCGTCGGTGGACGCGGTGCGGGTGGCGCTGGGCAATACCGGCTCCAAGACCACGATCCACCGTTACCTGAAGGAGCTGGAGGAGGAAGAAGGGCAAGGCCTCGGCGCCGAGGTTGCCGTCAGCGAGGCGCTGCAGGACCTGGTCGGCCGGCTGGCGGGGCGGCTGCACGAGGAGGCCGAGGCGGTCGTGGCCGAAGCCCAGCAGCGCTTTGCGGCGCAGTTGCAGGAGCGCAGCGAAGCGCTGGAACAAGCGCGGCAGGAAGCAACCGCGCTGAGCAACCAGCTGCAACGCACCGAGGCCGCGCTGCACGAGGAGCGGACCGCTCATGCGTCGGCGCAGCAGTCCCTGGCGGAGCGGGTCACGGAAATCGCCCAGCTCGGCGAGCGTATCGCCGGCCTGACTGCCCGTGTGGCCGAGCATGAAGCCCATGCGAAATCGCTCGAAGAGAAACATGCCCACGCCCGCGAAGCGCTGGAGCACTACCGGACCTCGGTGAAGGAGCAGCGCGAGCAAGAGCAGCGCCGCCACGAGCACCAGGTGCAGGAGTTGCAGGTGGCGCTACGCCAGGCCAACGAGGCCCTGACAGTCAAGAACCACGAACTACTGCAGCTCAATCGCGACAACAGCCAGTGGGTGGAGCGCCACGGGCGCCTGGAGCGGGAACTGGCCGACGCCCGCCGCGGCATCGAGGCCCAGCAGAAGGAACTGGATGCCTTGCGGCTGACGGCCGCCGAGCACCAAGCCCTGCAGGGGCGCTGGGCCGAAGACGCACAGGCCCTGGAGAACGCGCGTGCCGAGCTGGCCAGCACTCGCGCCGAAGCGATCAAGGAACGGGAACGCCGCGAGCGGGCCGAAGCCGACGCCTTGCGCGCCGGCGTACGCCTGGAAACACTGGAGCAGCTATTGGCGCAGCTGAAACCTGATCAAACCACGAATGAGGCAGGCACGTGATCCGCATGAGCATCACGCACCCCCTGCGTATCGCCGAACTACCAATCGGCGAACGGGGCGGGGCCATTGGAGTCACCTTTGCCCCTGGGAAGTACCAAGAGGCCGCCATGACCGGCGTCTGGGCAAGAGATTTGGATTGCGATTTAGCCGCCATCCGCTCTTGGGGTGCCGCCTATCTGATCACACTCATCGAACCGTGGGAGTTCGATGAACTCCGAATCTCCTCGCTGCCAGAGCGAGCAAGAGCGCATGGGCTGACTTGGCACGGTCTACCGATTACGGATGGCGAGGCACCGGATGACAGGCTGCTTGAACGATGGAAAGAAATCGGCCCAGCGCTGGTGACCAGCTTGATGGCCGGCGAGCGAGTAGTCGTGCATTGCAAGGGCGGATTGGGCCGCGCGGGCACGGTAGCCTCCATGCTGTTGCTTGATACGCATACCGTGGCAACAGCGGATGAAGCGATGTTGCATGTTCGTGCTGCCAGGCCGGGCGCGATTGAAACATCTGCCCAGGAAAAGTTTCTCCGCGTATGGGCTAAGCGGACAAAGGGTGGCGAAAGGACCGTTGGCAGCAGCGATCCAATTGCAGGAACCCATTAGATTTCATCACGTTACGAGGGATTCGGCTGTTTCTGTAATGATTCCCTGCCGACCCTCCGCCTTGGCAGCGATGGCGGCGGTGCCTGGCGGCGGGCCGCAGCAGCGGAAAACCAAGTGTCTGCTGCCAAGCAATCGCCCCCCTCGTAAGTGATTGAAACCTAAGAAGTGACTTGTTTCCGAGGAAGTGATTTCTCGGCGGGTCCGAAGCCAACAAGCTGCCCCGGTTTCGACTAAGCGCCAACATGCGCCCCTTGGTCGCCGCCAGCGCCAAGCAACCGCCCCCGGCTTGCCAGAGGCGTCAACAAACCGCCTCCTGGGCGAGCGCATGGAATTCTTGAGGGCGCGCGTCCGCTTGCCCCCAGCCGCGTCCTACGCGGCTGTCTGCGGCCAAGAAAATGCCCCGCAGCAAGCAACACGCATTCCATTTCACATCGACAAATGCCCTGACCGTCATCAGCTGCGGCGCTGCTTCGTCTTTGCCCATCATTGGCGCGCTCCAGGAAAGATGGTGATCACGCTAGACCTGTGTCCCGCACACAGGTCAAGCTCGGCTGACACGCCTCCATCCACACCAAGGCATCGAGTGCTCCCGCAGCGATAATCTTGGGTCAACGCACACGCGGACCGCCTTTGCCCTGGCGCGTTGAAGGTCGGCCACATCACGACACGTCCGCCGGCAGCGCAGCAGCCATTGGCCGCTTCCTGGCCAGCTGCCGCTGCTTGATCAACGAGTACAGTGCCGGGATCACCACCAGCGTCAGCACCGTCGACGACACCATGCCGCCCACCATCGGCGCGGCGATGCGGCGCATGACTTCCGAGCCTGTGCCGCTGCTCCACATGATCGGCAGCAGGCCGGCCATGATCGCGACCACGGTCATCATCTTCGGGCGCACGCGGTCGACCGCGCCTTCGATGATCGCGTCGCGCAGATCGCCGGCATCCAGCGAGCGGCCTTCGGCCTGGCGCTGCGCGGCGCGAGCTTCCAGCGCGTGGTCGAGATAGATCAGCATCACCACGCCGGTTTCCGCGGCGACGCCGGCCAGTGCGATGAGGCCGACGATCACCGCGACGCTGACGTTGTAGTCGAGCATCCACATCAGCCACACGCCGCCGACCAGTGCGAACGGCACCGACAGCATCACGATCAGCGACTCGGTGACGCGGCGGAAGTTGAGGTACAGCAGCAGGAAGATCAGCGCCAGCGTCACCGGGACGACGACGCGCATCTTTTCTGCGGCGCGCTGCATGTACTCGTACTGTCCGCTCCAGGTCACGTAGTAGCCCGGCGGGAACTGCACCTGCTCGGTGACCGCTTCCTGCGCAGCCTTCACGTAGCGGCCGAGATCGCTCTCTCGGGTGTCGACGTAGATGTACGCCGCCAGCATCGCGTTCTCGGTGCGGATGCTCGGCGCATCCTTCCTGACCTCAATCCGCGCCAGTTCGCCCAGCGGCACCTGGGCGCCGCCGGGTACCGGCACAAGGACCTGGCTGCCTATCCGGTGCGGATCGTCGCGGAGTTCGCGGGGATAGCGCACGATCGCGCTGAAGCGTCCGCGGCCCTGGAGGATGGTGGTGACGATCTCGCCGCCCAGCGCGGCGGCCACCACGTTCTGCACCTCGCCCAGGGTGACGCCGTACTGGGCCAGGCTGCCAAGGTCGGGGGTGATGTCGAGGTAGTAGGCGCCGGTCAGGCGTTCGGCGAACGCGCTGGTCGTGCCCGGCACTTCGCGCACCACGGCTTCGATCTCGGTGGCCAGCGCGTCGAGTTGCTCAAGGTCCGTGCCGAAGAGTTTGATGCCCACGGGCGTGCGGATGCCGGTGGCCAGCATGTCGGTGCGCGCCTTGATCGGCATCGTCCAGGAGTTGGCGACGCCCGGGAACTTCAGCGCCGCGTCCATCTCGGCGATGAGCTTGTCGGTGGTCATGCCGTCCCGCCATTCGTCCTCGGGCTTGAGGTTGATGACGGTCTCGAACATCTCCAGCGGCGCCGGGTCGGTGGCGGTCAGGGCGCGACCCGCCTTGCCGAACACCGACTCCACTTCCGGGAAGCCCTTGATGATCCGGTCCTGCTGCTGCAGCAGCTCCGATGCCTTGGTCACCGACATGCCGGGAAGCGACGCGGGCATGTACAGCAGCGTGCCTTCGTTGAGCGTGGGCATGAACTCGCTGCCCAGGCGCGATGCCGGCCACAGGCTGGCGAACAGGGCGACCAGCGCGATCGCGATCGTGGCCATCCGGTACCGCAGGACCACGTTGATCACGGACCGATAGGCCGCAACCAGGAACCGGTTCACCGGATTCTTGTGCTCGGGCACGATCTTGCCGCGCACGAACAGCAGCATGAGTACCGGTACCAGCGTGATCGACAACAGCGCGCCACCGGCCATCGCGAAGGTCTTGGTGAATGCCAGCGGCTTGAACAGGCGACCTTCCTGAGCCTCCAGGGCGAACACGGGCAGGAACGAGACGGTGATGATCATCAGGCTGAAGAACAGCGCCGGCCCGACCTCGCGACAGGCATCGATGATCAGCTGGGTCCGGCTGCGGGAGCCGTCGGAGCGCTCGATGTGCTTGTGCGCGTTCTCGATCATCACGATCGCCGCGTCGACCATCACGCCAATCGAGATCGCGATGCCGCCCAGGCTCATGATGTTGGAGTTCATGCCCAGCATGCGCATCGCGATCACCGCGATCAGCACGCCGACGGGCAGCATGACGATCGCGACCAGCGCGCTGCGCGCATGGAACAGGAATACCAGGCACACCAGTGCGACGATCAGGCTCTCCTCGAGCAGCGTCGTGCGTAGCGTCTTGATCGCGCGCACGATGAGATCGGAGCGGTCGTAGACCGCCTGGACGCTGACGCCCTCGGGGAGTCCACTCGCAAGCTGGGCGATCTTGTCCTTCACCCCCCCGATCACGGCCAGGGCGTTTTCGCCGAAGCGCGCAATGGCGATCCCGCCCACAACGTCGCCTTCGCCGTCCAGGTCGGCGATGCCACGGCGCTCATCGGGTACCAGTTCGACCCGGGCGACGTCGCCGATCAGCACCGGTGCGCCCCCTTCGGCGCGCAGAACCAGGCTCTCGATATCCTCGATACCGCGCAGGTAGCCGCGGCCCCGCACCATGTACTCGGTCTCGGCCATCTCGATCACGCGGCCGCCGACGTCGCGGTTGCTCGCGGCGATCACTTCGGACACGCGTGAAATCGGGATGTCGAACTCGCGCAGCCGGACCGGATCGACGGTGATCGAGTACTGGCGCACGAAGCCGCCGACGCTGGCGACCTCGGCCACGCCGGGCGCGGTGGTGAGCTGGTAACGCAGGTACCAGTCCTGCATCGCGCGCAGCTCGTCCAGCGAGTGGCGGTCGCTCTGCAGCACGTACTGGTAGACCCAGCCCACGCCGGACGCGTCGGGTCCCAGTGCCGGTGCCACGCCAGCCGGCAGGTTTTTCGACGCGACGTTGAGGTTCTCGAGCACCCGCGAGCGCGCCCAGTACAGGTCCGTGCCTTCTTCGAAGATGACGTAGATGAAGGAGGCGCCGAAGAACGAGAAGCCGCGGACGTCCTTCGACTTCGGCGTCGCGAGCAGGGCGCTGGTCAGCGGATAGGTGACCTGGTCCTCGACCACCTGGGGCGCCTGCCCCGGGTACTCCGTGAACACGATCACCTGCACGTCCGACAGATCCGGTTGTGCGTCCAGCGGCGTGTTCATCAGTGCGTAGATGCCACCGGCGACAATCGCCAGCGCCATCAGCAGCACCAGGAAGACGTTGCGCACCGACCATTCAACGAGACGGCCAAGCATGTCAGTGCCCCTCGTGGCTGGTGGCGGGAGCAGGTGTGCCGTGGTCGTTCATCGTTCCATGGTCGCCATGGCTGTCATGGCCGTCGGACGCGCCAGGATCGCTGGCGGCAGCCGGTGGATCTCCCGATGTCGCCGGTATGGCATGGCCTGCGTGGGGATCAGCGACCTCGTCAACATGACCTGCGTGCGGATCGACGGCGTCCTCACCGTGCCCGGCGTGTGGATCCTCAGTGGTGCCAGAAGGCGCGCCGTGTCCTGCATGACCCTCAAGCCCCTGGAGTGCCGACTGCAGGTTGCTTTCGGCGTCGATCAGGAAGTTGGCGGAGACCACGACCTGTTCGCCTTCGGCGATCCCGTCGAGCACTTCGATGCGATCGCCGCCACGGCGACCCAGGGTGACGTCGCGCGGTGCGAACCGGCCGGGGCCGGTCTCGACCAGCACCACCTGGCGCGTGCCGCTGTCGAGCACGGCCGAGCGCGGAACGGTCAGGACCGGTCCGGACCCCGGCTCCTCGAGCAGCACCGTTCCGTAGAGCCCTGGACGCAGATCGCCGGCCGGGTTGGGCAGCGCGATGCGCACGTCCACCGTGCGGGTCATGGCATCGATGATGGGCTGCACGAAGGCGACTTCGCCCTCGGCCACCTGGCCAGGCAGGGCCACGGTTTCAAAGCGTGCGGGCTGGCCGGGCTGGATGCCCGCGGCCTGCGCCGCGGGCACCTTGGCGATCACCCACACCGTCGACAGGTCCGCCAGGCGCAGGATGGTTTCGCCGGGCTCGAAGCGTGCGCCCTGGACCACCGGCTTCTCGATCACGACCCCGTCCGCGGGCGCGGTGAGCACCAGCCCCGTCTTGCCGAGTTGCGCGTCGCTGATTTCCCAGTTGCGCAGGCGGGTGCGGGCGGCATCGCGCAGCCGGATCATTGACGCCGCGCTCGCGGGGTCGGACGCCGCCAGCCTGCGGGCGGTCTCGTCGGCCAGCCGGTATTCCTGCTGCGCCGCGGCCAGCTGCGGGCTGTAGACGGACAGCAGCGGTTGCCCCGCGCGGACCCGCATTCCGGTCTGGTTCGCGTACAGCCGCTCCACCCAGCCTTCGAAGCGCGGCGCGATCGCGTACTGCCGGGTCTCGTCGACTTCGACCGTGCCGCTGGTGCGCACGATGGCGGACAGGGCGCCGCGCTTGACCGCTTCGGTGCGCACGCCCAGCGCCTGCACCTTGTCGGGTGGCATCACCACCGTTCCCGGCGCCGCGGCAGGCGCGTCGCCGGCGTAGACCGGAATGTAGTCCATGCCCATCGGGTCCTTCTTCGGCACCGGCGAGGTGTCCGGAAGGCCCATGGGATTGCGGTAATAGAGCACCTTGCGTTCCGCGGCCGGCGCTTCGGCGGACGTGGCTGCGCTCGGAGCATCGTTCGTCGCGCGGCCGGCCATCCAGCCGACGGCGAGGGCGGCGAGTGCGACGCCGATGGCGAGCGACAGGGTCTGGACACGGGTCATCGGATCTCTCCTTCGACGGCGCGCACGGCGGCGGCGCCCAACAGTTCGTCACGCAGTGCATCGAGCCGTGCGAGGTCGGCGCCCTGCCATTCATTGAGTGCTTCCAGCAGCGTCCCGAAGTCGACTTCGCCGACCTGGTAGCTGGCCAGCGCGGACTGCCAGGTGGCGTCGGCCTGCGGCAGCAGCGTGTTCTCGATCAGCTCGCGGCGCTCGCGTGCGCTGGTCCACTGCGCCCAGGCAGAGGCGCCGCGTTCCTCGACGGTCCGCAGCGTGGCGTCCATCCGCGCCAGCGCCGCTTCTTCGAGCAGGCGCGATTCGCGCTCGCGTTCGCGGCGTGCACGCTGCTGGAACGGGATCTCGACCTCGAGCATCAGCTCGGTGCTTTCGAGGCCGTTGCCGAGCTGCATCGCACCCACGCCCAGGGTGATGTCCGGAAAGCGGTTGCGACGCTGCAGCACCACGTTCGTGCGCGCCGCCTCGGCGCGGGCCTGCTGCGAGCGCACCGCGGGATGCGCATCGGCGTCATCCAGTGCCTCGGCAAGCGAGGCGCTGTGGACGGCGAGGCGCGGCGCCTCGCCGGGAGTCGCCAGCGGTGCATCGGACCGGCGCCCCAGCACCGCGTTCAAGGTGGCGGCCGCCTCCTGCTTGGTCGCGAGGCGTTCGATCCGCTCGCGCTGTAGGCTGGTCTGCTCGACCTGGGCGCGGATGGCATCCTGCTGCGCCGCGCGACCCAGGGCGTAGCGCACGCCGGCTATTTCCTCGACCTGGCGGAGCAGGGCGATGCGGCGGTCGAGCACGGCCACGGCCTGATCGGCATGCCAGTAGCGCACGTACGCCGCTTCAGCCTCTGCCAGCAGGTCGCGCGCCGCGGTGATGCGGTCAAGCCCGACCGCGACCGCGTCCTGGCTGGCCGCGGTCCGCGCCAGACCACGCTTGCCCCAGAGCGGGAAGCGCTGGCGCAGCGCGTAGTTCACCTCGCGCTCGGCACCGGCGGTGCGCCAGGGCTTGTCCGGATCGAGGCCGCGGAATCCAACCGAGGCCATCGGATCGGGCAGGGCACCTGCGGGAAGGATCCTCGCTTCGGCGGCCTGGGTTTCGAAGTCCATGGCCCGCAGCTCGGGGTTGTGTTCCAGAACCCAGGTGCGGATCGACTCGAGGCTGTGCCCCGGGATGGGTTCGGTGGCGGTCGCGGGCAGCGCCAGCGTCCACAAGCCGCCGGCGAACACGCAGGCAAGCAGGTGCCGGAGCAGTGGCCGACGGCGGAACAGCGGGTAAGGGTGCAGGCGCCTGGCCTGCATCGGGTCGAACAGGGATGCCATATCAGTGTCCTTGGGCCGACACGACGCAGGTCGCTCGGACGAGGCAGGAACACATGCCGTGACGCGCACGGCACGAACGCACAGCACTGCGCCGCACCGGTGTGCGGAGCAGTCAGCGTCCGGGCATCAGATCAGCAGGAGTGCCGCGGGATGGGCGGTGGGGCGGTGCCAGGCGGGCCTGGGTGGCGAATCCACCCATGTGGACGTGACACCCGGTGCACCATCCCCACTCTCGGCGACTGCGAACCAGGAGAACCATGCTCCGACAAGGAGCGGCGGAATCGAGGGGATGCGCCCACTGTCCGCCGAGATGCCACCCTCGGTGCAGTGCGCGTCGCACAGGGCCTTGCTCGCCGAGGGGAGCTCGGCATCGCAAGCGTGGCCATGGTCGTGTCGGGTGTCGGTGGCGGCAGCGACAAAAGCCGCCGGCGTACCTGGGAGATCCAGGCACTCGCCATGGCCGGCCAAAGCGAACTGGGACCAGAGCAGCGCCGCCATCGCGAGGAGGGCGGTGCGCTGGAACCAATTCCGATGGCGGATGCGGACCATGACTTGAGCTTACCTCTTACCAGGACCGATGCAATTGACTCAAGTCAATCCCTGGCGAGGCCCAAGGTACGGTCCCGCACGGGTGCCGTCGGCGAGGGCGGTACGGCGGCCGACTTGGCCAGGCGAAGTGCATTGGCCACCACCGATACCGAACTCAAGCTCATTGCCAGCGCCGCGACCATCGGACTCAGCAGGATCCCGAACGCGGGGTAGAGCACCCCGGCCGCGACCGGCACCCCAAGCGCGTTGTACAGGAACGCGAAGGTGAGGTTCTGCTTCATGTTGGCCACGGTGGCCTGGGAGATCTTGCGGGCGCGCAGGATGCCGCGCAGGTCGCCCTTGACCAGGGTGATCTGGGCGCTGGACATCGCGACGTCGGTGCCCGTGCCCATGGCGATGCCGACGTCGGCGGCGGCCAGCGCGGGAGCATCGTTGATGCCGTCGCCGGCCATCGCCACCCGCCGGCCTTCGCCCTTGAGGCGCCGCACCAGCTCGGCCTTGTCCTCGGGGCGGACTTCGCCATGCACCTCGTCCAAGCCCAGCTCGGTGGCCACGGCCCGTGCGGTGGTGAGCCCGTCACCGGTGGCCATGATGATGCGCAGCCCGGCGGCGTGCAGCTCATTGATGGCGGTCGCGGCCGACGCCTTGATCGGGTCTGCGACCGCGATCAGACCCGCCAAGCGACCGTCCACGGCGAGGAACATGGCGCTAGCACCCTCGCGGCGCAGACGCTCGGCGACGTCGACATGCGCACCGGGATCGGCGCCCATATCATCCATGAGTGCGGTATTGCCCAACGCAAGCGCGTGACCCGCTACGGTTCCGCGCACACCCATGCCGGTCACCGAGTCGAAGTCCTCCACGCGGTCGAACTCGAAGTTCCGGCGTCGGGCCTCGGCCACGATGGCATCGGCCAGCGGATGCTCGCTGCCCTGGTCCAGGCTGGCCGCCAGGTGCAGCACCTGGTCGGCGTCGAAGCCCTCGAAGGCCACGACTTCCTTGAAGGCCGGGCGCCCTTCGGTGAGCGTGCCGGTCTTGTCGACGATCAGGGTGTCGATGCGGCGCATATGCTCGATGGCTTCGGCATCGCGGAACAGCACGCCCACCTGCGCCGCCTTGCCCGTGGCGACCATGATCGACATCGGCGTCGCCAGGCCCAGCGCGCAGGGGCAGGCGATGATCAGCACCGAGACCGCGTTCAGGATGGCAAAGGTCCAGGCCGGGTCCGGGCCGAAGAAGCCCCAGATGAAGAAGGTGGCCACCGCGATCGCCAGCACTGCGAGCACGAACCAGTAGGCGACGGTATCAGCCATCCGCTGCATCGGCGCGCGGGAGCGCTGCGCCTGCGCGACCAGCTGCACGATCTGCGACAGCACCGTATCGGAACCCACCTTAGCGGCGCGGATCACCAGTGCGCCAGTGCCGTTCTGGGTCGCGCCGATGACCTGGTCGCCCGCGGTCTTCTCGACCGGGATCGGCTCGCCGGTGAGCATCGATTCGTCGACGCTGGAGCGGCCCTCGACCACTTCGCCATCCACCGGCACCTTCTCGCCCGGGCGCACGCGCAGGCGGTCGCCGACGTGCACGTGGGTCAGCGGGATGTCTTCCTCGGTACCGTCGGGGTTGACCCGCCGTGCTTCCTTGGGCGCGAGACCGAGCAGGCCCTTGATCGCCGCGGAGGTGTTCGAACGTGCCCGCAGCTCCAGCATCTGGCCCAGGAGCGTCAACGATACGATTACCGCTGCCGCCTCGTAATACACACCGACGCGCCCGTGCTCGGTAAACGACGGCGGGAACAAGCCGGGTGCCAGCGTGGCGACCAGGCTGTAGCCAAAGGCGGCCGCAACGCCAATCCCGATGAGGGTGAACATGTTCGGGCTGCGGTTGCGGATCGACTGCACGCAGCGCTCGAAGAACGGCCAGCCGGCCCACAGCACGACCGGTGTGGTCAGGACCAGCTCGACCCAGGTTTGCAGGTCGATCGACAGCGGCAGGATCTGCACGCCGCCCAGCACGATACGCGGGAGGTACTGGCCGAACATGGCCAGCACGAGCGTCACCACCGTCAGCGGAAGCGTCCACCAGAACCGGCGCGAGAAGTCGCGAAGTTCCGGATTGTCGTCGTCCTCCAGGTTGGGCATTTCCGGCTCCAACGCCATGCCGCAGAAGGGACAGTTGCCTGGACCCTGTTGTCGAACTTCCGGGTGCATCGGGCAGGTGTAGATGGCGCCGGGCCGTGCCACCTCGGGTTCGTCCCGGGACGTCAGGTAGCGCTCGGGATCAGCCACGAACTTCGCGCGGCATCGCTCCGAGCAGAAGTGAAAATGGGCGCCGGCGTGGTCCGCATGATGCGGCGTGGTGGCGGGATCTACCTGCATGCCACAGACTGGGTCGGTTACCCGTCCATCTGCAGTCTCGACAGGGACAGCGCCTGCGGAGTGATGGTCATGGGACGACGGTGAGTTCATGCCGATGCTCGCTTTAGTGGGGATGGACTGCCAAGGCAGTGTGCCATTGGGGGTTACACAGCTATTCGGGGCTGAGCATCCCGAGCACTGAAACAACAACCAGGATCAAGATGGCCAGCGCGGCCTCAGCCGTAACACTCTGCCGCAAAGCCCGCACCTCCTGCGCGGGATCTCCGCTGGTCAGCGCCCGTCCCAGGCGCGGCACCAGCGTCCATCGGTGCAGCGCTCCCAAACCCAGCATTCCGCCGAACAGAGCCAGTTTGAACAGCAGCAACTTCCCGTAGGTGCTCTGAAACAGGGCCGAAAACGACCACGCGGTGAGATCCCCGTAGTGCACGATGCCGGACACGACGAGCGCAGCAACGAAAATCGTTCCCAGCGTCGAAAATCCATGCAGAAAGTCATGCGTTGATCGCAGACGCCCGCTGCCGGAGGCCTCCTTGCCGCGCAGGAGCATCCCCAGGAACATCAGGACCGCTGCGATCCAGCCGCCTGCCGCAAGAAGATGGACAAGGCCCGCAGCAAGCCGGACCGCGCCTGCCACGCCCTCACCAGCGGCCGCGTGGCCGTTCCATGCCAGAGAAGCGAGTGCGCCGCCCGCCAGCGTCACCGCCAGCGGGAAGGCGGGCTCCACCTTCCCGCGGCGACGATGCCATCCAAGCACAAACATCAGGGCGAGCAGCAGCGCGCCTCTCGCCATCGCTGCCCGGCCCGCGGACGTCTCGAGCAGATACCAGCCAAGCGATCCGCGATCAACGTCGGCGACCGGCATTCCCATGATGCCCGCGGTCTTGAAGACGACTTCGGCCCCGATGAGCACGAGACCGACGGTGGCACTCACCAACAGAACGCCCATAAGTGGCCATCCGGCCAGGGCATCGGTGAGTGCCGATCGACGCGAACCGTACCAACCGAACAGTGGAACCCCGAAAAGCACCATGAGAACAAGGTATTCCAGGAATCTCAGTGCATAAGCCGACAGGTCGAGCATTTGTGGCTTCTCAGCGCACCGTGAAGCTGAAACTGCCCGTCATGGGGTGGTTGTCGCCTCCCACGGCGCGGTATTCCACGGTATAGACGCCCGGAGCCAGCGGCTGGGGCAACTTGGCACGCTGGGTCTTGCCGTTGTTGACGATCTCGGTCGTGAAATTCTCGATCGGCATGGTGGAACTGCCGTGCTTCATGAGCAACTTGAGACGCGACGCCCGCGGAATCAATGTTTCGTTGAACACGAGATCGATCTGGCCCGGCGAAGCCACCACCGCATTTGCCGCCGGTGTGGACTGCTGCAGCGCGGCGTGGGCGTGCGCGATCTGCAGGGAGAACTGTCCAGCCGCAATCGCGAGGACGAGCGCGAAGGAGCGAAGGACGTTTGATGATCTCATAGTGATTAATCCTCATTGCGAATGTGATGCTAAGCCCCGTTGGGGGCCGTGCTGTGTTGGACCCGACATGCGTTGGATGTCGGGCTGTCACCGAGAACACGGTTGGTCAGCTTTGATATTGCAGATGAGGATCCCGCCTGCTCAGGCGGGATCCTCGACGCGTCAAGCCGCCATGGCGCTGCAGCTTTCCGCGCAACGGCGACAAACTTCGGCGCAGCGCGCCATCTCCGGGTCGTTCATGGCGTCGCATGCATCGGCGCACTGGCGGCAGACCTCCGCGCAGGCACCGCAAACCACGTCGTGAACGCTGGCACCGCGCAGCATCGCGTCGGCACTGGTTGCGCAGATATCGGCACACGTCGCAAGGAGTGCGATGTGCTCCGGGGCCGCGTGGGCACCTCCTTTGGTCAGGCAATAGTTGATGGTCTCCAAGCAGATCGCATGGCATTGCGTGCAGTTGTCGATGCACTCGTTCATGGCCTGGGACCGGTGTGCCGCGGAATGGTGAGTCATGTGGTTCTCCTTCTTCCTCGCGGACGAGAATCGGCGCGCCCGCAACACCGCCCCCTGTTCCTGCACCGGATCAGTGCTGTGCGAACGGTTCAGTGGTTCCGTCGTGACGGATCAGCTCGACCGTGTACGGCTGTTGTCGCCCGGCAGGGACCTCCATGCCCGGCGAGCCGAGCGGCATTCCCGGCAGGACCAGGCCGCGTGCGTCCGGCTTTTCTTCGAGGAGGCGCTTGATGTCCTCGGCCGGGACATGGCCTTCGATGAGGTATCCGCCGACCTCGGCCGTGTGGCAGGAGCCCTTTGCATAGGGGACACCCAGGCGCTCCTTGACCGGACCCAGGTCATCCATGTCGTGCACATCCACGGTGAAACCCGCCTTCTGCACGTGGTCGACCCAGCTACCGCAACACCCGCAGGTCGGAGTCTTGTGGACGGTCATGCGTGGCAGGGCAGCGGGAGTGGCGTCGGCTGTTTCAGAGACGACCTGTGCAGCGGGTGCGATGGTGGATTGCGCGGGTGTATCCGCCTGGGTGCAGGCACCCAAGCCGGCGACCGCAAAAGCCGCCCACGCCAGTCGGTTCAATCTGCAGGCTTTCATTTCCGGTTCTCCGCTCAGCGCCTGGTCCGCGAGGACCAGTGGATGTGGACGATCCGCCAGCCGTCGGCGGTCTGCTTCAGCACCATCGTTTCGGTGCTCTGGACGGTCAGTGGCTTGCCGTCCTGCTGGGCGTGCAGCTCGCTTTCGGTTCCGACCCACGCGAACTCGCCAGCGGTTCGTGCACGCTGACGGAGCAGCTGGCGATGGGCGCCCTTGAGGAACGCCGCATCGCTGACTGCGTGATGGTCCATGTATTCCTCGCGGCTGCGTTCTGCACCTCCGGACTCGAGGATGAGAACGTCGGCAGCGAGCAGGGCTTCGACCGTGGCCAGGTCGCCGCTGGAGAGGGCGGCGTTGAAGCGCTCCGCCACGTCGACGGCGGCCTTCGCGGCGGCCGGCACGTCTACGTCCGCCGCTGCCGCAGCGGCGGGGTGATGTGCATGCGACTGTGCCGTCTGCGCCATTGCGGGCGACACCATTGCCAGCATCAGCGCGAGGCCAGACGAAATTGCTGTTGCATTCATTGTTCAACTCCAGGTTTTCAGTGAGTGTGCGCAGGGCCGTCTTCGGCCTCGGTCATATGGGGTGAAGGTGGAGACTGCACTTTGCCATCGGCATGGCGATGCTCTACCGCGCGGACTTCTGTGTCGGTAACACGCTTTCCGTGGTCATCGTCCATACCCGGCGACTGCGCGTGCGGCATCGCGTCGCTCCCGGCTGTGGGCTGGGCAGGGTGATCCTCCGTCGCCGCCTCGTCATGGTCGTCGTCGTGTGTCTCGCCGCCGCCATGCGCGTGGCCTTCGCTGCTGTCGACCAGTTCCGTGTATGCAGCCGCGTCGAGCGTGGGCAGCACCTGCAGGAACGCGGCCATGTTCCATATGTACTCGTCCTCCATGTTCTTGCCCCAGGCGGGCATGCCGCTGGCCTTGATCCCGTGCTTGATCACCCAGAACGCTTTGGCCACGTCGACCTTGTGTTTACTGAGGTCCGGCGGGGCCGGATACAGGCCCTGGCTCAACTCGGTTTCGGCCATCGACGGGGCCAGGTGGCACCCGGCGCACATCGCTGCGTAGTTGCCCGCGCCCTGCACGATTCTCGCTGGATCGTCCAGGCCCGGCGGGACGTCCAACCTTCCCGCACGCGCCAGGATGGAGCGCTCGCGTGCGGTTTCGAGCAGGAAATACACGGGCTTCGTGTGCATGTCATCGGCGGCGACGTTGTACACGCCGCCCCAGATGAAGCCCGCCGTACCGGCCACGACAACCAGCGGAACCCCGATCAACCAAACACGCTTGCGAGTCTTCGGTTGCATACGAGTACTCCGATCAGAACCAGATCCTCACGCCCGCCACGATACGGGTGTCCTCGACATCACCGGACTCCGCGCGACGGAAGTCTGCGGTTCCGCCGTAGGCACGCTCCCAGACCACGCCGACATACGGCGCGAACTGTCGATGGAACTCGTAGCGCAGCCGGAAACCGGCTTCGACCTTGCTCAGTCCGCTGCCGATTCCAACCGCCGGATCATCCTTGCTCCAGGCTTCGCCCTCGATCAGCCACTGGCCGATCAACCGGTTGGTGAACAGCATTTCGTATTCGGCTTCCGCGCCGAGACCGACCTGGCCGGACTCGCCCACGTAGGCGGTCGCTTCGACTTCGAACTTGTACGGGGCGAGACCGATGACACCAAGCGCGGCATAGGTGCGCGATGGACCGCCGTCGAAACCGAAGTCATGGCGGACACCGGCGACCGCGTCCCACCAGGGGGCGATGGCCCGACCGTACAGGACTTCCACATCCGCCGACTCGGTGGATCCGCTCGCACGCTCGCCCTCGCTGCGGAGCCAGAGCCGGTTCAAGTCGGAGCCGACCCAGGCTTTCGCTTCCCAGGCCATGCCGGTGCCGTCCTCATCCGCGTCCCAGGCCTCAAGCCGGTCAAGCGACCAGTAGGAGTTGATCGATTCGCCGTGCATTACGTGCGCATCGAGGTCCTGGAACGCCGCGGCCCGATCGGCCGCGGTGATGGCAGGAATGGGCTCGTGCGGCTCCGCGTTCGCCGGGAGATCCTGGCTGGCACCAGGCTGATGGCCCATGGACGCGTGGTCCATGCCGGAGTCATCCATTCCGGAGTGATCCATCGTGGAGTGATCCATCGTGGAGTGATCCATCGTGGAGTGATCGCTGCCGGCAGTGTCCGTAGCCCCGTGTTTCATGGCGCCGTGGTCCATGTTTCCGTGGTCCATGGTCCCGTGATCATTGGAGCTTTTGTCTGTCGGAGTCGGCTGATGTCCGGCGTGTGGGTCAACAGGTTTGGGTGACGATGGTGTCGCAGCGGGCTTCGCTTCCGGGTGGTGCGAGGCGTGGTCCGTCTCCTGCGCCCACGCCGGCGCGAAGCCCGCTGCGAGAGACAATGCGGAGGCCAGGCCGACGGCCAGGGGATGACGACTTGAAAGGATCATGGCGTTCATTCCTCCACCCGCACTTCGCGGAACATGCCGGCTTCCATGTGGTAGAGCAGGTGGCAGTGGTAGGCCCAGCGGCCAAGGGCATCCGCACGCACGCGGTAGCTGCGCTTGGTGCCCGGCGGCATGTCGATGGTGTGCTTGCGCACCATGAAGTTGCCCGATTCGTCCTCGAGGTCGCTCCACAGGCCGTGGAGGTGGATCGGGTGCGACATCATCGTGTCGTTGACCAGCACGATCCGCATGCGCTCGCCGTAGTTCAGGCGCAGCGGTTCGGCATCAGCGAACTTCACTCCGTTGAACGACCAGGCGAAACGCTCCATGTGCCCGGTCAGGTGCAGCTCGACCGTGCGACCGGGCTCACGCCCGTCCGGGTCGCTGAACGTGCTGCGCAGGTCGGAGTAGGTCAGCACGCGGCGGCCGTTGTCGCGTAAGCCGATGCCCGGGTCATCCAGCCTGGGCGCGGGCGCCATCGTCTGCATGTCGACCAGGGGGTTGCCGGTTTCGGTGGCAGGGTGTTCCTGCATGCCGCCGGCACCGTGGTCCATCCCGGCCATGCTCCCGCCGGTGCCATGATCCATGCCGGCCATGCTTCCGCCGGCCATTGCGCCTCCAGCCATCGCCGACATGTCGTGACCGCTGTGATCCATGCCGCCGGTTGCACCACCGGCCATTGCGCTGTGAGACATCGAAGACATGTCATGGCCGCCGCCACCCATTCCGCCGTGGCCCATGTCGTCCATGGTGAGAATCGGCTTGGGATCGACGTTGGGCACGGGAGCCCGCAGCCCTTGCCTGACGGCGAGCGTGCCGCTGACGTAGCCGGTACGGCCGCTGTCCTGGGCGAAAATGGTGAACGCATCCTGCCCGGTGGGTTCGACGATGACGTCGAAGGTCTCGGCGGTGGCGATGCGGAGCTCGTCGACCGAAACCGGATGCACGTACTGTCCATCGGCTGCGACCACGGTCATCTTCAGGCCCGGGATCCGCACGTCGAAGTACGTCATCGCGGAGCCGTTGATGAAGCGGAGGCGGACCTTCTCGCCCGACCGGAACAGCCCGGTCCAGTTGCCGAGCGAGGTCATGCCGTTCATGAGGTAGGTGTAGGTGTTGCCGTTGACGTCCGACAGGTCGGTCGGCGTCATCCGCATCCGGCCCCACATCTTGCGGTCTTCGACCGTGGCGGCCAGGCCGTGCTGTTTCACGTCGGCGAAGAAGTCGCCAACCGTCCGCTTGGAGAAGTTGTCGAAATCCGACCGCTTCTTGAGCCGGGCAAACAGGCGCTTCGGATCGAGGTCGGTCCAGTCGCTGAGCATGACCACGTAATCGCGGTCATAGGCGAAGGGCTCGGGCTCCAGCGGCTCGATCACCAGCGGCCCGTAGAGGCCGGCCTGCTCCTGGAAACCGGAGTGGCTGTGGTACCAGTAGGTGCCGCCCTGTACGACGTTGAAGCGGTACTGGTAGGTCTCGCCGCGGTTGATGCCGTTGAAGCTCAGCCCGGGCACCCCGTCCATGTCGGCCGGCAGCAGGATGCCGTGCCAGTGGATCGACGTCTGGTCGCCATGGATCGAGCCGGGGGGCAGGGCATTGCGGACCCGCAGGGTGACCGTGGTGCCCTCGCGCCAGCGCAGTAGGGGCGCTGGGATCGATCCGTTGACCGTGATCGCAGGGCGCGTGGCACCGGTGAAGTTCATCGGCGTCTCGCCGATGGTCAGGTCGAAGTCGGTGCCCGAGAGCACATTGGGGACGCCTTCGGCCTTGACGGCCCAGCTGGAGCGGGGCCACAGGCCGAGGGCTGCAACGGCGCCTCCGGCGGCAAGGCCTTGGACAAAGCGGCGGCGCGACGGGGCGGACAGCCCCTCGGCGCGGCCGAAAAGATCGGATGACATGGGAACTCCGGGAGAGTGACGAGGGCTCGCGAGGCGAGCGTTTCCCTGTCGGTGCGGAGCAGCGAACAGGGCCCATCAGCGCCTTAAAAGGCGCGCAGGGACACTTAGCCGATCGGAGGTCGGAAGAGATTGGTCAGGGCCGCGGACGCGTGCACCGACAGGAAGGGTTCGGCGGTGTGCCGGTACCGGATGGTGAAATCGGCGAGTGCCGACCCGGCAAGTGCCGCGGAGCAATGGTGCATGCACGCATCGCAATCGCCTGACTGACAGCAGTCGTCCAACGGCGATACCGCTCCGGCCTCGTCAGTGGCCTGGGGGTGATGGTGTTCATTGGCCCCCGTAGCAGCCGCTGCTCCTCCATGGCAGGCCGCCATGGCCTCGGCTGCTGTCGGTGCCGAGGTGACGTCACCGGCGGAGTCGCGCACGTGCTCCATGTGCATGGACGCACCAGCGATGCCCGGACCGTTGGCGAGCAAGGCAACGACCAGGAACAACCGCATCAGGAGCGCGCGGAAAGGCATGCGTCTTAGTACACGTGCGGATATAAACTCCGGATGAATACAGTGACAACGCACGGGGGATCGAGCCGCGGGTCTTCGTCGCCTGCCTGACCCAACGTCGCCTCCCGCTTTATGGTCGCGCCGGGGCTTACTGCTGACGGTTCCGGGAAGATAGGCCGCCTTGGCAGCGATGGCGGTGGTGCCTGGCGGCGGGCCGCAGCAGCGGAAAACCAAGGAAGGGCGCCGCCAGCAGCCGGATGACAGCCCCGCGAAGACCCTTCCCTTATTTCGCATAATGCACATTATGTTCTAATGCGAGGCGCCGCATGACACACTGCAGCGAGCCCTTCCTGCCCGTTATCGCTACCTTCTGCCCCGGTTGCCGGTCCGGCCGGTCCTCATCGCATTCCGGGGAGACTCCATGCACCACAAGCGCAGGTTCGGGCTGGCCGTCGCGGTCGTGCTCGCGTTCCAGGCCGAGGCGGCTTCCAGCCTGAAGCTCAACGAGCAAGGCTACTTCGAGGCGCCTGGGCTCAACGTCACCGTGTTTGCCGACATCTACCCGGATGGGCACCAGACCGGCGTGACCGTGATCCAGCATGGCGAGCGCGTTGCTGCCAATGGCGACCTGCGCCTGGAGCCTTCGCCCGGCCAGTGGTCGCCGGTCCCGGCCGGCGACGGCAAGGCCAGCTTCGATCCGGCTACCGGCAGCCTGGTCCAGACCCTGCGCTATCCGGACCCGGGCAAGGACCGCAAGGGCTTCAACCCGATCGAGTATCCCGACCTGCACTTCAGCTACAAGGTGGCGGTGACGCCGCTGGACGGGCATTCGTTCCAGGTCTCGGTGCACCTGGACCAGCCGCTGCCGGCCGAATGGGAAGGCAAGGTCGGGTTCAACTTCGAACTGTTCCCGGGCGACCTGTTCGGCAAGTCGTTCCTGATGGACGGCAAGTCCGGCACCTTCCCGCGCCAGGCCAACGGGCCGGTGGCGGTGGTCGAGGGACATACGATCACCGCGCCGCTGGCCAGCGGCCGCACCCTGGTGGTGGCGCCGGAAAACCCTCTGCAGCGGCTGAAGATCGAGAGCCGCAGCGGCCGCCTGGACCTGATCGACGGCCGCGGCAACATGAACAACGGCTGGTACATCGTGCGCGAGGTGACCCGCCCGGGGGCCACCCGCGACGCGGTGACCTGGGTGGTGACGCCCAACGTCGACCCGCAGTGGCGCTACGAGCCGGTGGTGCAGGTTTCGCAGGTCGGCTACCGCCCGCACCAGGCCAAGACCGTGGTCATCGAGCAGGATCCGCGCGACCGCAAGGCCGACCCGCTGGTGCTGTACCGGATCGGCGAGGATGGTCCGCGGGAAGTGGCGCGCTACACGCCCAGGCCCTGGGGCAAGTTCCTGCGCTACCACTACCTGACCGCCGACCTGAGCGAGGTCCGCGAGCCCGGCAGCTACCAGCTGTCCTACCGCGGCAAGTCCACCCACGTCTTCCGCATCGACGATGATGTGTTCGACCGCGGCGTCTGGCAGCCGACGCTGGAGTACTTCCTGCCGGCGCAGATGTGCCACATGCGGGTCACGGAGAACTACCGCACCTGGCACGGCCTGGACCACATGGACGATGCGCGCATGGCAAGCCCCGGCGTGCACTTCGACGGCTACGAACAGCGCCCGGACACCCTCACCCGCTTCAAGCCCGGTGACCGCATTCCCGGCATGGCGGTGGGTGGCTGGCACGACGCCGGCGACTACGACCTGCGCATCGAAAGCCAGATGGGCACGATCAAGCTGCTGGCGCAGATGGTCGAGGAGTTCGGCCTGGACCACGACGCCACCACCATCGACCAGGCGCGCAAGGAAACCCGGTTGCTGCGCCCGGACGGGGTGAACGACGCCATCCAGCAGATCGAGCACGGCCTGCTCAACGTGCTGGCCGGCTACCGCGCCCTGGGCCGTACCTACCGCGGCGTGATCGAGCCCACGTTGGAGCAGTACGTGCTGCTGGGCGACGTCACCACGCAGACCGACAACCTCGCCTACGACCCTGCCCTGCCCGCCGGTGCCCGCACCGGGACCACCTCCTCGCTGCAGGACGACCGCTGGGTGTTCACCGAGGACAACCCCAACCGCGAGCTGGAGACGGCCTCGGGCCTGGCGGTGGCGGCGCGGGTGCTGGAGCCCTCGAATCCGGCCATGGCCAAGGAAGCGCTGGACGCGGCGATCGATCTCACGGCCAGGGCGCTGGACCGGGCGACCAGCATCGGTGCGAAGGTGGCGGCGCTGTCCGAGCTGGCGGTAAGCACCGGCGATCCGGCCTACGTGGAGAAGCTGGTTGCGCTGAAGCCGCAGATCGTGGAGGCGATCGACAAGACCGGCCCCTCGCTGGCGGTCGCCCTGCCCCTGGTCAGGGATGCCGACTTCCTGCGCGAGGTCGACGCCGCGGTCGCGGCGCACCAGGCCAAGCTGGCGGACGATGCGACCAGGACGCCCTACCGCGTCCCCTACGTCCCGTACATCTGGGGCGCCGGCTGGGACATCCAGCGCTTTGGCGTGGACCAGTACTACTTCCGCAAGGGCTGGCCGCAGCACACCAGCGACGCCCTGCAGATGGACGCGCTGAACTTCGTGCTGGGCGTGCACCCCGGCAAGGTCACCGAATCCTTCGCCTCGGGCGTGGGCGCGAACTCGGCCACCGTCGCCTACGGCACCAACCGCGCCGACTGGAGCTACATCCCCGGCGGCGTGATCTCCGGCACCGCGCTGATCCGGCCCGACCTGCCGGAGCTGAAGATCTGGCCGTACTTCTGGCAGCAGCGCGAATACGTGATCGGTGGCGGCGCGGAGAACTTCATGTTCCTGGCGCTGGCGGCGGCCAGCCGCCAGCAGGCCGGGAAGTAGGCCGGGGCCTGTCCGGAACGGAGTGCCGGCGGGGCAGCGTGGCGCGATCCCGGTCCGCGTCGGGCACGATGTTGCTTCCCTCCCCCGGGCGGCGGGAGGGGCGCCCTGCCTGGCCCGGCCGGGCAGGCAATCCGGGGCTTGCCGCTATTTCCCACAGGCGTCGGCCACCAGCTGGTCGAGCCGGCGGCGCAGCTCGATGGAACGCTGGCCAACGCGCTCGTTCCGCAGCACCGAATCGCGGTGGCGGCGCGCGGCCTCGCAGCGGTCGTCCGCGGCGGTGGATGTGCCGATGCGCCGGGAAGCCGTCGCGTAGCCTCGCCGCCCGGTTTCGCGCGCACTGCGGCTGTCGCGCGCCGCCGGCAACTGCATGGGCGCAGGCGGCGCGTACTGGCCGTGGTCCCAGGTGCGGGCCGGCTGCTGGCCCTCGCCGCATGGCGCGGACTGGTAGCTGACGCCGCCGTCGGCAGCCACGCATTTATGGATCTGCTGGGCGGATGCGCCGCTGGCCGGCAGCCATGCCAGCGCGGCGGTAATCAGGATCCTGTGCATTCCCTTGCCTCCCCTGGTGTCCGGCGGCCGGTCCGGTGGCCGCCACGGACTGGCGAAGATATACACCCGCCAGGCCGCGGCCGGACACCACCTGCGGGCAACGCCCTTCTGCCGGTCGGACGTGCTCGTCCCCTGGTTGCGACGGGAGGATGTCCGCGGGCGAAGAGGGTAGCCGGCTGGCAGGCTGCGGCGCGGCGGCTCAGCCGCCCTTCCCCGCTTCCGGCTTGCCGCGCCGCCGCCGCGCCTCCTCGCGCGCCTCGCGCAGGCGGTCCAGCTTCTCCTTGAGCTTGATCTCCAGGCCGCGCTCCACCGGGCGGTAGTACACGCGCTCGCCCATCACGTCCGGGAAGCCGGTCTGGTCGAGGGCAACGCCGCCCTCGGCGTCGTGGTCGTACTGGTAGCCCTTGTTGTAGCCCAGCTGCTTCATCAGCTTCGTCGGCGCGTTGCGCAGGTGCATGGGCACCTCGGCCGTGCCGTACTGGTGGACATCGGCCTTGGCGGCGTTGTACGCGGCGTAAGCCGCGTTGGACTTGGCGGTGCTGGCCAGGTAGATCGCGACCTGGGCCAGGGCCAGGTCGCCCTCCGGGCGGCCGAGGCGTTCGAAGGTGTCCCAGGCATCGATGGCCATCTGCAGGGCGCGCGGATCGGCCAAGCCGATGTCCTCCACCGCCATGCGGGTCAGGCGCCGGGCCAGGTACGCCGGATCGCAGCCGCCGTCGAGCATACGCGCCAGCCAGTACACCGCCGCGTCGGGATTGGAGCTGCGCACCGACTTGTGCAGCGCCGAGATCTGGTCGTAGAACTGCTCGCCGCCCTTGTCGAAGCGGCGGGTGCGGTCGGCCAGCACCTGCAGCAGGGTCGATTCGGTGATGCGCCCGCCCTCGTCGGCGGCCAGTTCGGCGGCGATCTCCAGCAGGGTCAGGGCGCGGCGCACGTCGCCGTCGGCGGCCGCGGCGATCTCGCGCAGGGCGCCCTCCTCCACCTCGATCCCCTGGCCGCCGAGGCCGCGCTCGCCGTCCTCCAGTGCGCGCCTGAGCGCGGCGACGATGTCCTCGGCCGAGACTGCCTCCATCACGTGCACGCGGCAGCGCGACAGCAGCGCGGAGTTGAGCTCGAACGAGGGATTCTCGGTGGTGGCGCCGACGAACACGATGCTGCCGCGCTCGATGTGCGGCAGGAACGCGTCCTGCTGGGTCTTGTTGAAGCGGTGCACCTCGTCCACGAACAGCACGGTGCGGCGCCCGGCGTCGAAGCGCTGGCCGGCCTCGGCCAGCACCTGGCGCACCTCGGGCAGGCCGGACAGGACCGCCGAGATGGCGCGGAACTCGGCGTCGGCATACTGGGCCAGCAACAGGGACAGGGTGGTCTTGCCGCAGCCCGGCGGCCCCCACAGGATCATCGAATGCACCCTGCCCGCCTCCACCGCGCGGCGCAGGGCCGAGCCGCGCGCGAGCAGCCGGCGCTGGCCGACCATCTCGTCCAGGCTGCGCGGCCGCATGCGCTCGGCCAGCGGGCGCATGGCCTCCTGGCGGGCGGGATCGGCGGGCGTTTCCGGTGTGGGCGCCAGCAGGTCCTGCTCGGCGGCGGCGGTGCGACGGGTGCGGCTCATGCGCCCATGATAGAGCGCCGGGGCCCCGTGCCGGGGCCGCGCAGCCTGGCAAGGCCGGCGGATTGGGTCGCCGGCCGCTGGCTCAGTGGCCGACCACGTCCACGCCCTTGGCCGGAGTGAACCTGAAGGTGCCGGCAGCGAAGGACGGGTTGCGCTTCCAGCCGCTGAAGCGCAGTTCGGTCTTCTGCCCGACCAGGTCGACCACCTGCATGCGCGCCAGGCCCTGCGGGCCGAAGCCCAGGCGCGCCATCTGGAAGCTGGCCTCGGTGTCGACCTTCGGAGTCAGGGTCAGCCATTCCAGGCCCTCGCTGGGCACGGCTTCCTCGCTGACGTCGAACTGGCGTTCCAGCCGCGACGGTTCGAACAGCGCCACCAGCGGGCTGTTGCGCTCTTCCTCGCCCTGCGGCTTGACCGTGGCCTGCTGCAGGTCCGGCTCGTACATCCAGACCTTCTGGCCGTCGGCCACGATCAGCTGCTCGAACGGCTTCTGGTACTCCCAGCGGAACAGGCGCGGCGCCGACACGGCGACCATGCCGCTGCTGCGCTCCTTGCTGCGGCCGTTGGCGTCGAACACCTGCTGCTCGAAGCGCCCCTCCAGGCCCTTGAGGCCGCTGGTGAAGCGCACCAGCTCGTCGCGGGCGCCGGCGAGGGCCGGGCCGGAAACCAGGACCAGGGCGAGGAGTCCGAGACCGAAGCGGAAGCGATTGGACATGGCAGCAGTGTTTCGTATCGGGGTGGGCGGAAGTGTGACGCCGCGAAGCTGAACAAGGAGGCGAGGCCGGGAGTATTGCCTGCCCCCTGGATGGCGGCGCCAGTCCGGTACCCGGGCCCTGGGCGGCTGGCGGCCTGGCCGAAAGCATCGGACCGGCGGCCGACGGCCTCAATCGCGCGGCGGCGGCGGGGCCAGGACGCTGCGGTCGCCGTTGTGTTCCGGCGCGCTGACCACGCCGGCGGCCTCCATCGCCTCGATCAGGCGCGCGGCGCGGTTGTAGCCGATCTTCAGCCGGCGCTGCACGCCGGAAATCGAGGCGCGGCGGGTCTCGGTGACGATGCGCACGGCCTCGTCGTACAGCGGGTCGGATTCGTCCCCGCCGCCGCCGCTGCTCTCCGGCAGGCCGGTGGCGCCAATCACCACGCCGTCGCCCAGGGTCTGCACCTCGTCCAGCACGCCGTCGATGTACTCGGCCTTGCCGCTGGCCTTGAGGTGCTCGACCACGCGGTGCACCTCGTCGTCGCTGACGAAGGCGCCGTGCACGCGCTCGGGCATGCCCGTGCCCGGCGGCAGGTAGAGCATGTCGCCGTGGCCCAGCAGGGTCTCGGCGCCGGACTGGTCGAGGATGGTGCGCGAGTCGATCTTGCTGGAGACCTGGAAGGCGATGCGGGTCGGGATGTTGGCCTTGATCAGGCCGGTGATCACGTCCACCGACGGGCGCTGGGTGGCCAGGATCAGGTGGATGCCGGCGGCACGCGCCTTCTGCGCCAGGCGGGCGATCAGCTCCTCCACCTTCTTGCCGACGATCATCATCATGTCGGCGAATTCGTCGATGAAGATGACGATGAACGGCAGCGGCTCCAGCGGGCGCGGCGCTTCGCCCAGCTCCGGGTTCGGCTTGAACAGCGGGTCCATCAGCGGCTGGCCGGCGTCGATCGCGTCCTTGACCTTCTTGTTGAAGCCGGCCAGGTTGCGCACGCCCACTGCGCTCATCAGCTTGTAGCGGCGCTCCATCTCCGCCACGCACCAGCGCAGGCCGTTGGCGGCCTCCTTCATGTCGGTGACCACCGGCGCCAGCAGGTGCGGAATGTCCTGGTAGACGCTCAGCTCGAGCATCTTCGGGTCGATCATCAGGACCCGCAGTTCCTTGGGCGTGGCCTTGTACAGCAGGCTCAGCACCATGGCGTTGACCGCCACCGACTTGCCCGAGCCGGTGGTGCCGGCCACCAGCAGGTGCGGCATGCGCGCCAGGTCGGCCACGGTCGGACGGCCGGCGATGTCCTTGCCCAGGGCCAGGGTCAGCACGCTGGGCGACTTGTCGTATTCCTTCGAGCGCAGCAGCTCGGAGAGGAAGATCATCTCCCGGCTGGTGTTGGGGATCTCCAGGCCGATCACCGACTTGCCCGGGATCACGTCGACCACGCGCACCGACTTCACCGACAGGCCGCGGGCGATGTCCTTGTCCAGCGAACTGATCTGGCTGACCTTCACGCCCGGGGCCGGCTCCAGCTCGAAGCGGGTGATCACCGGGCCCGGATAGGCGCCGACCACCTGCACGTCGATGCGGAAGTCCTTGAGCTTGAACTCGATCTGCCGCGACAGGACCTCCAGGGTCTCCTCGGAATAACCCTTGGCCTGCGGCTTGGGATCGTCCAGCAGCGACAGCGGCGGCAGGCCGTCCGGGGTACCGCCGGCGCCCTGGAACAGCGGGATCTGGGTCTCGCGCTTGGCGCGCTCGCTCTTCTCCACCACCGGCGGCGCCGGCGGTTCGATCCGCACCGGCTCGCGCTTCGCCTGGCGCTGGGCCTCGCTCTTGCGGACCTCCTGGCGCTCCTCGCGCAGCTCGCGGGTGCGCTTCCACTCCTCGGCCTGCTGGGTCTTGCGGCGCAACAGTTCCGGCAGCGCCAGCACCCCGGCGCCGATCTTCTCCATCACCCAGAACCACGACAGACCGGTGGCCAGGGTCACCGAAACCAGCAGCAGCACGATCAGGAACAGGTTGGCGCCCAGCGGGCCGAAGCCGGCCTGCAGGGTCTTGCCCAGGGCCTGGCCGATCACGCCGCCGGCGCGCGCCACGTCCTGGGCGTACACGCCGATCAGGCGCACGTGCAGCATGCCGGTGGCGCCGAACAGGAAACCGAAGGTGCCGACCAGGCGCAGCGCCGGCCCCAGCTCGTCCTCCTCGCCCAGGCCGAACAGTGCGATCCACGCCACCGCGCCCAGCGCCACCGGCACCAGGAACGCGGCATAGCCGAACAGGAACAGCAGCACGTCGGCGATCCACGCGCCCGCGCGGCCGCCGAGGTTCTGCACCGGCGCGACCACGCTGCCGCTATGCGACCAGCCCGGGTCGGTCGGCGAATAGGTGAACAGGCAGGCCAGCAGGTACAGCAGCGCCGGCGCGATCACGATCAATGCCAGGTCCCGCCACAGGCGCTGCCGCGCGGGACTGGCCACGCCGGCTTCGCGCGACTTGCCGCGGGTGGACTTGCTGCGTTCCGTCAATGCCTTGGCCACGTCGCTCCGCAAACTTGAACTGGCTGCAGGAATCCTGCGTTAGGCATTGATCTTAAACGAATCTGCCGGGCCAGTCACAGGAAATCGCACGCCATCGCGCCAGCGGCCGCCGGCCGCAGCCCGGCAACCGTTCGCCTTGATTCGCATGTGCCCGGCCGCCACTCTATGCGCGGCCCTGCGAAGGGTCCCCTTCTTTCCCCGAACGACTATACATGACCGCTCCCAAGCACTCGCGCCTGCTCATCCTCGGTTCCGGCCCGGCCGGCTGGACCGCCGCCGTCTACGCCGCCCGCGCCAACCTCAAGCCGGTGGTGATCACCGGCCTGCAGCAGGGCGGGCAGCTGATGACGACCACCGAGGTCGACAACTGGCCCGGCGACGCCCACGGCCTGATGGGCCCGGACCTGATGGCGCGGATGCAGGCGCATGCCGAGCGCTTCGACACCGAGGTGGTGTTCGACCACATCCACACCGCCGACCTGTCCAGGCGTCCGTTCACCCTGGTCGGCGACAGCGGCACCTACACTTGCGACGCCCTGATCATCGCCACCGGCGCCACCGCCAAGTACCTGGGCATCCCCTCCGAGGAGAAGTACAAGGGCCGTGGCGTGTCCGCCTGCGCCACCTGCGACGGCTTCTTCTACCGCGACCAGGACGTGGTCGTGGTCGGCGGCGGCAACACCGCGGTCGAGGAGGCGTTGTACCTGTCCAACATCGCCCGCAAGGTCTACCTGGTCCACCGCCGCGATACCCTGCGCGCGGAAAAGATCATGCAGGACAAGCTGTTCGCCAAGGTCGAGGCCGGCAAGATCGAGCCGGTCTGGCACCACGTGGTGGACGAGGTGCTGGGCGACGACGCCGGCGTGACCGGCGTGCGGGTCAAGTCCACCCTGGACGGCAGCACCCGCCAGATCGCCGCCCACGGCTTCTTCGTGGCCATCGGCCACCAGCCCAACACCGGCCTGTTCGAAGGCCAGCTGGCCATGGACAACGGCTACATCACCATCCGCTCGGGCCTGGGAGGCAACGTCACCGCCACCTCGGTGGAAGGCGTGTTTGCCGCCGGCGACGTGGCCGACCAGCACTACCGCCAGGCGATCACCTCGGCCGGCTTCGGCTGCATGGCCGCGCTGGACGCCGAGCGCTTCCTGGACAAGGGCGCCTGAGGCGACCGATGAAGGCCGGACGCTGCTATCCCGGTGGCGTCCTGGCCGGCGCGCGCCGCCGCGGTCGCGGGATGGCGCGTCCATGAGCGCCGGGCTGCGCACGCGCTGGCTTGATGGCCTGGCCCGGGTCCCGGCCAGGCAGTGGGATGCCTTGCACGACGGCGGCAATCCCTTCGTGGCCCACGCCTTCCTCGAAGGCCTGGAACGCCACGGCTGCCTGCGCCCCGGATGGGGCTGGACGCCGCGCCATCTCACCCTGTGGGACGGCGATACCCTGGTGGCGGCCGCGCCCGGCTATCTGAAGACCAACTCGCACGGCGAGTTCGTGTTCGACCATGCCTGGGCCCGCGCCTATGCCGGGCACGGCCTGGACTACTACCCCAAGTGGCTGTGCGCCGTGCCCTACTCGCCGGTCACCGGGCCGCGCCTGCTGGCGCGCGACCCGGCCGTGCGCGGGGCCCTGGTACGGGCGATGTGCGCGCTGGTCGAGGACGAAGGGCTGTCCTCGGCCCACGTCAATTTCCACCTGCCGGCCGAGTCCGGGGCCTTCGATGCGGCCTGGCTGGAGCGCACCGACGTCCAGTACCACTGGCGCAACCCGGGGCACTGGCGCCGGTTCGACGACTACCTGGCGGACATGGACCATCGCCACCGCAAGAACATCCGCCAGGAGCGTGGCAAGGTAGCCCACTCCGGGATCACGTTCCGGCGCCTGCATGGCGACGAGGCCGGGCCCGACGAACTGGATGCGATCCACGGCTTCTACCTGCAGACCTTCGCCGAATACGGCAACGCGCCCGCGCTGACCCGGGACTTCATCGGACATCTTGCGCGAACAATGCCGCGCAACATGCTGATAATTCTTGCCTATCTGGATGGATCGCCGGTTGCCGGGGCGCTCTGCCTGCGCGGCGGCGACACCCTCTACGGACGCTACTGGGGCAGCCACCTGCGCCTGCCGGGCCTGCACTTCGAGACCTGCTACTACCAAGGCATCGAGTACTGCCTGGAGCAGGGCCTGGCCCGGTTCGAGCCGGGCGCGCAGGGCGAGCACAAGCTGGCGCGCGGCTTCCTGCCGGCGTTCGTGCACAGCCGCCACTACATCGCCCATCCCGCGTTCCGGGAGGCGCTGGCCACCTGGTGCGCCGAGGAGCGCCAGACGGTGGAGCGGTATGCGCGCAGCCTGGGCAGGCACGGGCCGTTCCGCACGGCGGAGGGCGGCTGAGCATGGCCATGGCGCGCTTCCCCCGCCTGCTCGGCCCGGACGATCCATTCCCGCCGGTGGACCAGGCCCTGCGCGAGCCGGACGGGCTGCTGGCCATCGGTGGCGACCTCTCGCCGGAACGGCTGCTGGCGGCCTATGCCCAGGGCATCTTCCCCTGGTACTCGGAAGGGCAGCCGATCCTGTGGTGGAGCCCGGATCCGCGCATGGTGTTCCGTACCGACGGGGTACGCCTGTCCACCCGCTTCCGCCGCCAGCTGCGCCACAGCGCCTGGCAGGTGCGGGCCGACACCGCGTTCGACGCGGTGCTGGCGGCCTGTGCCGAGACCCCCCGCCGGGGCCACGACGGCACCTGGATCCTGCCGGAGATGCGCGCCGCCTACGCCCGCCTGCACCGGCTGGGGCATGCGCACTCGATCGAGGTGGTCGATGCCGGTGGCCGCCTGGTCGGTGGCCTGTACGGAGTGGCGGTGGGGCGGATGTTCTACGGTGAGAGCATGTTCAGCGCCTGCTCCGGCGGCTCCAAGGTGGCCCTGGCCGCCCTGGCCCACCGCCTGTGCGGCTGGGGCTGGCCGCTGCTGGACGCACAGGTGGAGAACCCGCACCTGGTCTCCCTGGGCGGCGAGCGCTGGCCGCGCCCGCGGTTCCAGGCCGAGCTGTCGCGGCTGACCGCCCTGCCCGGCATGGTCGGCAGCTGGACCACCGCCTTCGGCCTGCTGCCGGCCTCCGCGCTGGCTGGCTGAACCGGCTGTTTTGCGCCGCAACGGCTTTCCGCGTAAAATTGTCGCCTTTAACGCCCTGCTCGCGCAAATCGGAAACGCATGTCGAAAGACGATTCCATCGAGTTCGAAGGCACTGTCATCGAGACGCTGCCCAATACCACCTTCCGGGTACGCCTGGAGAATGGGCACGAGATCATCGCCCACATCTCCGGTCGCATGCGCAAGAACTACATCCGCATCCTGACCGGCGACCGCGTCAAGGTCGAGATGACGCCCTACGACCTGACCAAGGGCCGCATCACCTATCGCATGAAGTGAGCCCCGCGGCGTGCCTGGCGGCACGCATGGCCCCGCTCACGGCAAAGGCGGCCGCAAGGCCGCCTTTTTTCGTGCGCCGGTTGCGCCCAGGCATTGCGCGGCGTGTCGCCAGGGGTGGCCGGAGGTCGGTGTCACCTCAGGCAGATTCCGCGGCGGCGGCGCGGCACTAGCGTGGAATGCGGTCCAATCCGGGCCGTCTTCCGAGCAGTGCCATGAAGCCCCTTGCCCGTACCGTCCTCCTGCCGCTCGTGCTCCTGTGCGCCGCCTCCCTGGCGCAGGCTGGCAGCGGCGCCCCGGCCGAACAGCCCGGCTGCGTCCACCTTGGCCAGGACCAGCAGATCACCCGCCAGGGCAACGCCCGCCAGTTCCTCCTGCGCGACGGCCGGGCGCAGTACCAGGTCACCCTGCAGCGCGACTGTTCCGCCCTGCCCGCCGCGCGCGTCGGCCTGATCGAACGCAACGGCGCGCAGCACCTGCTGTGCCAGCGCGGTTCGGCCCTGCATACCGACCGCGGTACCTGCGAGGTGGCGCGGGTGCAGCGTATCGAGCCTGTGCTGGAGCAGGTGGCGGACAGCCGCGAGTGAGCCGGCCGGTCGCCGCCGCGTGCCGGCACCCGGAAGCGACAAGGCCGGCCATCCCGCGCGCCCTGGGCCGCGGAATGGCCGGCCTGGCGGCCGTGCCCGGGTAAGCCGGCTCGGCTCAGACCGTCGCCGGCAGCAGCTTCTCCGGTTCGGACTGGGCCTCGACCACCAGCTCGCCGTCGACCACGTCGATGTGGACGCGGCCGCCGTTGACCAGCTTGCCGAACAGCAGCTCGTCGGCCAGCGGGCGCTTGATCCGGTCCTGGATCACGCGCGCCATCGGGCGGGCGCCCATCAGCGGGTCGAAGCCGTGCTGGGCCAGCCACTCGCGCGCGTTCGGCGAGGCGGTCATGGCCACCCGCTTCTCGTTGAGCTGCATCTCCAGCTCGATCAGGAACTTGTCCACCACCCGCAGGATGTGCTCGAAGGCCAGCGGCTGGAACTGCACCACCGCGTCCAGGCGGTTGCGGAACTCCGGGCTGAAGGTGCGGCGGATCACTTCCATCGCGTCGGTGGAGTGGTCCTGGCGGGTGAAGCCGATCGAGCGCCGCGAGGCCTGGGCCGCGCCGGCGTTGGTGGTCATCACGATCACCACGTTCTTGAAGTTGGCCTCGCGCCCGTTGGTGTCGGTCAGCACGCCGCGGTCCATGACCTGCAGCAGGATGTTGAAGATGTCCGGGTGGGCCTTCTCCACCTCGTCCAGCAGCAGCACGCAGTGCGGCGTCTTGACGATCTTCTCGGTCAGCAGGCCGCCCTGGTCGAAGCCTACGTAGCCCGGGGGCGCGCCGATCAGGCGCGAGACCGAGTGCGGCTCCATGTACTCGGACATGTCGAAGCGCACCAGCTCGATGCCCAGCTGCAGGGCCAGCTGGCGGGTCACCTCGGTCTTGCCCACGCCGGTGGGGCCGGCGAACAGGAAGTTGCCGATCGGCTTGTCCGGGGTGCCCAGGCCGCTGCGCGCCAGCTTGATCGCCGAGGCCAGGGTCTCGATGGCCGGGTCCTGGCCGAAGATCACCATCTTCAGGTTGCGCTCCAGGTGCTGGAGCACGTCCTTGTCGGTGGCGCTGACCTGCTTGGCCGGGATCCGCGCCATCTTGGCGACGATGGTCTCGATTTCCTCGACGTCGATCAGCTCCTTGCGCGCGCCTTCCGGCAGCAGGCGCTGGCGGGCGCCGGCCTCGTCGATCACGTCGATGGCCTTGTCCGGCAGCAGGCGGTCGCCGATGTGCTTGACCGACAGGTCCACCGCGGCCTGGATCGCCTCGTCGGCGTAGGTCACGCCGTGGTGGGCCTCGTACTTGGCCTTCAGTCCCTGCAGGATCTCGTAGGCCTCGCCCACCGTCGGCTCGACGATGTCGATCTTCTGGAAGCGGCGGGCCAGCGCCCGGTCCTTCTCGAAGATGCCGCGGTATTCCTGGAAGGTGGTCGAACCGATGCAGCGCAGCTCGCCGGAGGCCAGCGCGGGCTTGATCAGGTTCGAGGCATCCATGGTGCCGCCGGAGGCGGAGCCGGCGCCGATGATGGTGTGGATCTCGTCGATGAACAGGATCGCGCCGGGGATCTTCTTGACCGCGGCCAGCACGCCCTTCAGGCGCTTCTCGAAGTCGCCGCGGTACTTGGTCCCGGCCACCAGGGCGCCCAGGTCCAGCGAGTAGATCACCGCGTCGGCCAGCACCTCCGGCACCTCGCCGTCGACGATGCGCTTGGCCAGGCCCTCGGCGATGGCGGTCTTGCCCACGCCGGCCTCGCCCACGTACAGCGGGTTGTTCTTGCGGCGGCGGCACAGCACCTGGATGGTGCGCTCGATCTCGTCGGCGCGGCCGACCAGCGGGTCGATCTTGCCGGCCCGGGCCTGCTCGTTGAGGTTGGTGGCGTACTCGGTGAGGACGTCGGTCTTGCCCTCGCCCTCGCCGCCCTCGGCGCGCCCTTCCCCGTCCGGGGAGGCGGCGCCCGGCTCGGGCTCGTCGCCCAGCTTGGCGATGCCGTGCGACAGGTAATTGACCACGTCCAGCCGGGTCACGTCCTGCTGGGTGAGGAAGTAGACCGCGTGCGAGTCCTTCTCGCCGAAGATCGCCACCAGCACGTTGGCGCCGGTGACCTCCTTCTTGCCCGAGGACTGCACGTGGTAGACGGCCCGCTGCAGCACGCGCTGGAAGCCCAGGGTGGGCTGGGTGTCGCGGCCGTCGTCGTCGGCCAGGCGGGAGACGGAAGCCTCGATGGCCTGCTCCAGGTCCACCCGCAGGCGTTCGAAGTCGGCACCGCACGCCCGCAGCACGGCCTGGGCCGAGGGGTTGTCGAGCAGGGCCAGCAGCAGGTGCTCGACCGTCATGAACTCATGACGGGCTTCGCGCGCCCGCTTGTAGCACTGGCCGATGGTCTGTTCGAGGTCTTTGCTGAACATGGCTCGCTCCGGCGGTTTGCCAACAATATGCGGCCTGCCACCGGCAATTCCAGCGTGCCGGCGCAACGCCGTGTTCAGCCGGCGGCAGGCCGGCGCCCGGGCGGGGCATCCCGCGGGTCAGGCCTTCTCCATCGTGCACAACAGCGGGTGCTGGTTCATGCGGGAGAACTCGTTGACCTGGGCTACCTTGGATTCGGCCACTTCGCGCGTGAAGACACCGCAGACGCCACGTCCCCGGGTGTGGACGTGGAGCATCACCTGGGTGGCGCGCTCCAGGTCCATGCCGAAGAACTGCTGCAGCACGGCCACGACGAAGTCCATGGGGGTGTAGTCGTCGTTCAGCAGGATCACCTGGTACATCGGCGGCGGCGCGACTTCAGGCCGGCCGGTATCGACCAGGGTGCCGTGTTCGTGATCGTGGCGGGGGTTGCTCGACATGTACGGGATTATACGTTCCGGCGCGCCACGCGACCCCAAAGGCGCGGCGGATGGACGCGGCCGCCGCGGCTGCCGGACAATTCCCCGATCCTTCCCCCCGGATGCCCGCATGAGCGCCCTTCCCCGCCTAGCCGCCGCGCTGCTGGCGCTGGCCCTGCCCCTGTCCGCCGCGGCCGCGGGCCCCGACCGCGCGGTCGCGCGCATGCTCGACCAGCTCGGCCACGCCTACGAGGTGGACGAGGACGGCGACTTCCGCCTGGTCCTCGGGCTGGAGGACGAACGCTCCCAGGTGGTCATCGTGCGTTCGCCGGTGGAGACCTTCGGCAGCCTCCGCGTGCGTGAGGTGTGGTCGCCGGCCTGGTCGGCCGCGGGCGCGTTCCCGGTGGCGGTGGCCAACCGCCTGCTGGAGGCCTCGGCCGGGCAGAAGCTCGGTGGCTGGGTGCGCCAGGGCGACTACGCGGTACTGGTGATCCAGCTGCCGGCCGACGCCGGCGCGCAGGCCCTGGACGACGTCATCGCCTACGCCGCGGCCGCCGCCGACCTGATGGAGCTGGAACTGGGCGACGGGAGCGACGACTACTGATGGCCTGGCATCCCCACGTCACCGTGGCCAGCGTGGTCGCCCGCGAAGGGCGGCTGCTGCTGGTCGAGGAGCGGATCGACGGCCGCCTGGTGCTGAACCAGCCGGCCGGGCACCTGGAGCCGGGCGAGAGCCTGGCCGAGGCCGCCGTGCGCGAGGCCCTGGAGGAAACCGGTTGGGACATCCGCCTGGACGCCTTCATCGGCTGCTACCAGTGGAAGGCCCCGGACGGCAGCGACTACCTGCGCTTCGCCTTCGCCGGCACCGCCCTGCTCCACCACCCGGAGCGGACTCTCGATGAAGGCATCGAGCGCGCCGTGTGGCTGGCGCCGGACGAACTGCTGGCCGAATCCGCCCGCCACCGCAGCCCGCTGGTCTGGCAGGTGGCCGCCGACTGGCTGGCCGGGCGGCGCCAGCCACTGGACCTGGTGCGGCAGCTGTGAGCACGCCGCCGCGCACTGTCGTCGGCGTGTCCGGCGGCGTCGATTCCTCGGTGGCCGCGCTGCTGCTGGCCCGCGCCGGCGAGCCGTTGGCCGGGCTGTTCATGCAGAACTGGGACGACGACGGCAGCGGCGAGTGCCGCGCCGAGGAGGACCGCCGCGATGCGGTGGCGGTGTGCGGCCGCCTCGGCATCCCGTTCCATTTCCGCGACTTCTCGAAGGAGTACTGGGCCGGGGTGTTCGAGCACTTCCTGGCCGAGTACGCCGCCGGGCGCACGCCCAACCCGGACGTGCTGTGCAACCGCGAGGTCAAGTTCAAGCACTTCCTCGACGCGGCGCGCGACCTGGGGGCCGAGCGCATCGCCACCGGCCACTACGCCCAGGTCGTGCACGAGGGCGGACGCTGGCGGCTGCTGCGCGGCGCCGACCGCGACAAGGACCAGAGCTACTTCCTGCACCAGCTGGGGCAGGAACAGCTGGCGGCCACCCTGTTCCCGATCGGCCACCTGCCCAAGGCGCAGGTGCGCGCGATCGCACGCGAGGCCGGGCTGCCGACCCACGCCAAGAAGGATTCCACCGGCATCTGCTTCATCGGCGAGCGCGACTTCCGCCAGTTCCTCGGCCGCTACCTGCCGGCGCAGCCGGGCGAGATCCGCGACCCGCAGGGGGTGCGGATCGGCACCCACCCGGGGGTGTTCTACTTCACCCTGGGCCAGCGCGAGGGCCTGGCCATCGGT
Source organism: Pseudoxanthomonas sp. GW2 (assembly GCF_000283075.1). Lineage (NCBI taxonomy): Bacteria > Pseudomonadati > Pseudomonadota > Gammaproteobacteria > Lysobacterales > Lysobacteraceae > Pseudoxanthomonas > Pseudoxanthomonas sp. GW2. The sequence continues at coordinate 38,803 of NZ_ALIP01000120.1, read as the reverse complement.
GGCGTGCGCGGCCGCCCGGCCGCGCCCTGGTACGTGGTCGGCAAGGACGTGGCCGCCAACATCCTGTACGTGGACCAGGACCGCGACAGCCCCTGGCTGATGTCCAGCACCATCCGCACCGAGGCCATGCACTGGATCGAGGGCGCGGCGCCGGCGTCGGAGTTCGAGTGCAGCGCCCAGGTCCGCTACCGCCAGCAGGAAGAGCCGTGCCGGGTGCGGGTGCTGGACGACGGCAGCCTGTCGGTGCGTTTCCTCCGCCCGCAGCGGGCGGCGACCCCGGGGCAGTCGCTGGTGCTGTACGACGGCCCGGCCTGCCTGGGGGGCGCGGTGATCGCTTCCACCGATGCCCGGGTGCCGGGCGATGCCGGGCGGGCGGCTGTGGTCGCCAGCTAGAATACCGGCCATGGAAAATCCCCATAGCGATCGCGTGCTGGCGCTGGCCGGCCTGGCCCAGTCCCTGCAGCAGGTGCGGCGCATCGCCGAGACCGGCCACAGCGACACCGGCGCCGCCCAGCCCGTCCTGGACAGCGTGTTCCGGATCGACGCCCCTTCCGCCGCCGACGTCTACGGCGGCGTGCCGGCGCTGGCCCCGGGCCTGCGCCTGCTCGACGCCTACCTGGCCAACCGCGCCGACGACCCGCTGCTGCCGCGCCTGGCCCTGGCCACGGTCCAGCTGGAGCGCCGCTTCTCCGGCGAGCCGGCGACCATGCAGGCGGTGGGCAACGGCATCGCCGGCCTGGCCGCGCGCGCCGAGGAACTGGGCAGCACCCACCCGGAGGTCCTGTCCGCGCTTGGTGCCCTGTACGCGGACACCATCAGCCACCTGCGGCCGCGGATCATGGTCCAGGGCAACCCGCACTACCTCGGCCAGCCCGGCGTGGTCTCGGAGATCCGCGCCCTGCTGCTGGCGGCGGTGCGCTCGGCGCGGCTGTGGCGCCAGCTCGGCGGCAGCCAGTGGCACTTCCTGTTCGCGCGCAAGGCCATGGCCGAAGCGGTGCGCATGCATCGCAACTGAGCACCAGTTCGCACTGGCAAGGGGCGCGGCGGCTAAAGGCAAGGGGTCTACGGCCGATACTGCGAACGAGGTTCCGCAGAGATCACCCATGGATTCCCGTTTGCTCTTCCGCATGGCCGCACCGCTGGTGCTGACCCTCCTGGCTCCCATCGCGATCGGTTTCGACTGGCCGGCTCCGGTGCGCTGGGCGATCCTGACCACCCAGACGCTCGCCTGGTTCGGCTTCGCCGCCTGGCTGCTGCTGCGTGGCTCCGCCTCTTCCGGACCGTCGCGGGAACATGCGCGCGTGATTCGCGAACAGGAGCAGCTGCTGGGTGAGCTGCGCAACTTCGTCGGCAAGGAGATCGAAGGCTCGCGCAGCGAGATCGACCGCGCCCGCGAGCTGATCCGCCAGGCGGTCGCCGGCCTCGGCGGCAGCTTCGACGCGATGAACCGCAAGTCGCGCCAGCAGAGCCAGGCCATGGCCCGGCTGATCGCCGACCAGGACGGCAACGGCGGGGTCGACGTGGCCCGCTTCGCCCAGCACGCCAGCTCGCGCATGGAGCAGCTGGTGGAGGCGCTGGAGCAGGTCGCCGGCCAGAGCACGACCACGGTGCAGCACATCGACCAGATGGCCCAGCACCTGGACGGCATCTTCGCCCTGCTGGAGGACGTCAAGTCGATCGCCGACCAGACCAACCTGCTGGCGCTGAACGCGGCGATCGAGGCGGCCCGCGCCGGCGAGGCCGGCCGCGGCTTCGCGGTGGTCGCCGACGAGGTGCGCAACCTGTCCGAGCGCTCGACCACCTTCAACGAGCAGATCCGCAAGCTGGCGCACAGTTCCAAGGACGCCATCGCCAAGGTGCGCGAGACCGTGACCCAGATGGCCTCGCGCGACCTGGACCGCTCCCGCGAGGCCCGCGCCGAAGCCGCGCAAATGCTGCAGAACGTGGCCGCGATCAATGCCTCGCTGAGCGAGGGCATGCGCGAGATCTCCGACTGCGGCCGCGCCATCGACGGCTCGGTGGCCGAGGCGGTGCGCGCCCTGCAGTTCGAGGACATCGCCACCCAGGCCCTGGGCGGCGCGCACATCCACCTGGACCGCCTGGACACGATCAACCGCGAGGCCATGGCCCTGCAGGAGCTGCTCCAGCGCAACAACGGCAGCGACGACGTCGAGCTGATCCGCGCCCTGCAGAAGCTGGGCCAGCGCCTGCGCGAACTGCGCGGCGAGTGGGAGCAGCCGCCGCACAAGCCGGTTACCCAGCAGAGCATGGGCGCCGGCACGGTGGAGCTGTTCTGAGCCCCTCCGGCACCCGCACCAACCCGGCAGGCCCCGGCTCCGCACCGGGGCCTGCTGCCGTGCAGGCCCCGGAAAACGCGGCCGCGCGCAGCACGGCCCTGATGGCCCGGCTGGAGGCCATGGCCCTGCAGGAACTGGCCCTCGCCGCTGCGATCGGCTCCCCTGCCACGGCCACCGACCCGCTGCTGGCCTGCGTGGACTGGGACCTGGGCGTGCCCGGGCTACCCTCCCCGGCGGCCTGATCCCGGCCCGTGTTCCCGGTCGCGGCGCGCGACCGGCTTCCCTTCCCGCCCGCACGGCCAGGTTCCCCAAGGCTCGTGTTCTCGACCGGCGGCGACGCCCCGGGACGATCGCAGCCTGCGCCCGGACATGCCTGGCGCTCCCGGATCGACGACCCGCCACGCGCGACTGGCCCCGATTCCCTGATGCGGCCTTGTCCGCGCTACGCGTCGCGGACCGGTGCGTCGTACTTCAATAATGGCGCGGGGCCGTGGCAGCCCAGGCGTCGCCGCGCTCCAGCAGGCACCGCGCTGCTGCGGCGCCCGCGCACTGGTGGGGGTGGCGCGTCGCCACGCGCTGCAGGCTCACCGCCGGGCTGCCTTGGGGCCCACTTCGCATTGCGGGGTTCCCGGGTGCGGCCTTGCCCGGACCACACGATGGCGGAGCCGTGCCGGGACAACGAAGGCACGGGGCTGGCGGCGGCGGAAAGCACGACGCCGGCAAGCGCCGGCGTCCGTGGTGCCGGGATCCGGATCGGCGCCCCTACTTGAGCGCCACCGGCCGCGACCACTCGATCACGCCGGCCTCGCTGGCCTGGCGCAGCCACTGCGCCAGTTCACGCGGCGGCAGCGGCCGGGTGTGCACGTATCCCTGGACCTCGTCGCAACCCCATTGCCGCAGCTGATCCTGCTCCTGCATGGATTCCACGCCCTCGGCCACCACCCGCATGCCCAGCGCGTGGCCGAGGTGGATGATGGCCTGGGTGACGCCGCCGGCATTGGCGTCGTGCAGCATGCCGCTGACGAAGCTGCGGTCGATCTTCAGCCGCTGCACGGGGAAGCGGTTGAGGTAGTGCAGGTTGGAGAAACCGGTGCCAAAGTCGTCCACCGCCAGCTGGATGCCGTGGCGTTCGAACACCTTGAAGCAATGGCGCAGGCTCTCGCTGTCCAGGATCAGGGCGGACTCGGTCAGCTCCAGCTCCAGCCGCGCCGGGGGCCAGCCGGCGCGCTGGCACAGCGCCACCACGCGTTCGGCGAAGCCGCGGTCGCGCAGCTGCACGCCGGAGACGTTGACCGCGATGCGGCCGAAGTCCAGGCCGGCCGCGTGCCAGGCCACGGCCTGGCGGCAGGCCTCGGCGATGACCCACTCGCCCAGGCGCACGATCTCGCCGCACTGCTCGGCGATCGGGATGAACTCGCCCGGGTGGCAGGTGCCGCCCGGCCGGTGCCAGCGCACCAGCGCCTCGATGCCCGGCGCGTGGCGGTCGTTGATGCTGATCTGCGGCTGGTAGACCAGCGAGAATTCCTCGCGCTCCAGCGCGCCGCGCAGGGTGTGCTCGATCTCCAGCCGGCGCCGGGTCTGGCGCTGGATCTCGGCATCGTGCATCTGCAGCGAGTTGCGGCCGCGCTCGCGGGCCACGCGCAGGGCCGCGTGCGCGGCGCGCAGCAGCTCGTCGAAGGCGTTGCCGTCGCCGCCGAGCACCGCCACGCCCACGCTGGCGCCGGCCTTGAGCAGTTCGCCGGCGAACGGCAGCGGCTCGGACAGCGCCGCGATCAGCTTCATGCCGACGGCCTCGGCGCGGGCGGCATCGGCGCGCAGCATGACCATGAACTCGTCGCCGCCGAGGCGGCCGAACAGGTCGTGCTGCGACAGCGTCGCGTGCAGGCGCCCGGCCACCGCCTTGAGCATGGCGTCGCCGGCGGCGTAGCCGAAGGTGTCGTTGATGTTCTTGAAACCGTCCAGGTCCAGCAGCAGCAGGGCCAGCGGGGTCGCGCCGGTGGCCAGCGCGTCCTCGATCGCCTCCTCGGCCTGGACCCGCAGCAGGAAACGGTTGGGCAGGCCGGTAAGCAGGTCGTAGTGCGAGAGCAGCTCGATCCGCTCGCTGGTCTCGCGCTCGCGGCTGATGTCGCGGAACAGGGCGACGAAGCGCTCCGACAGGCCTTCGCGGCGGTCCAGCTCCAGGGTCACCTCGACCCAGACGCGCTGGCCGCCGGGGCGGTAGAAGCACAGTTCCAGGCGTTCGGCCGGGCCGCCGCCGGCCAGCCGCGCCAGCGCCGCCTCGAAGGCGTCGCGCGAGTCGCGGGTGTACAGGGCCAGGGCGTCGTCCAGGGTGATCGGGCCCGGTGGCAGGCCGTGGATGCGGTAGCACTCGTCGGTCCACTGCACCCGGCGGGTGGCGCACTCGATCTCGCAGCCGCCGATGTGGCCGAGCGCGGAAACCCGGTCCAGCAGCTCGGTGCGCCAGCGCAGCAGCGCATCGGCGTGGCGCTGCGCGGTCACGTCCTGGAACTGGCCCAGCACGCGCTCGATGTGCCCGGCCGCGTCCAGTTGCGGGCGCGCCCAGGCCTGCAGGTGCAGCGGCTGGCCCTGGGCATCGGTGAGCTCCAGCACGAAGCGCACCGGCTGGCCGTCGCGGCGCATGCGCTGCCAGGCACGCCGCAGCGCGGCCGAAGCCTCGCGCGGCATCCGCCGCAGCCAGGCGCGGGCGCTGTCGCGATCGCGCGGCGGGTGGCCCAGCAGGCGGTAGAACTCGCGCGGCCACCAGCCGCTGTCGGTGGCCGGACTCCACGACCAGGAGGTGATCCCGGCCAGGCGCTGGATTTCCTCCAGCAGCGCCTGCTGCCCGCGCAGCCGTTCCTCCAGCTGCTTCTGTTCGTCGATCGCGGTATGCGTGCCGATCATCCGCAGCGGGCGGCCGTCGGCGCTCCAGGCCACCACCCGGCCGCTGTCGCGGACCCAGCGCCAGCTGCCATTGCAGTGGCGCACGCGGTGTTCGCAGGTGTAGGCGTCGGTGCGGCCGTCCAGGTGCGCGCGCAGGGTCTGGCGCAGGCGCTCCACGTCCTCCGGGTGGACCATCGCCAGCGCCGATTCCAGGCTGCTGTCGAGCACGTCCTCGGCGGTGAAGCCGAGCATGGCCCGCCAGGTCTCGGAGCGGAAGATGCGGTTGGCGCCGATGTCCCAGTCCCACAGCCCGTGGCCGGCGCTGTCCAGCGCCACCTGCCAGCGGCTGGCGCCTTCCGGGTCGGGGATGCTCAGGGTGTAGGCGATGGCTTGGCCGTCGGGGCCGCGCACGGCGCGCAGCCAGCCGTCCAGGCGCCGGTCCGGGCCCGGCAGGCTGCAGGCCACGGCCTGGCGCTCGCCGGCGGCCAGGCTGGCGCGCAGGTCCTGCAGCAGCGGGGCATAGCGGGCCGCGGCATCGGGCAGGGCCATGGCCTGGGCCGCCGGGTTGGCGGCGATCGGACGGCCCTCGGCGTCGAGCACCAGCAGGGCACTTTCGATCGGGTGTTGCAACAGGCTGGCAATTGCGCCGGAATCCACGCCCTGCTCTCTCCAAACTCCCCCGGGGGGGCTCCCGGGGCGGTCATGCCGTTAACGGCATCGGCGCGGCGTAGTTGAGCCCGGCACGGGCGCCGGCGCTGGTATGCTTGCGCCTCTCGTTCCGGGGCAAGCCGATGGCACAGCACGACCGGTCCGGGGTGCCCGGGCCAGCCGAGGACGTGGCGGACGCCAAGGTCCGCGCACGTGCGCTCGCGATGCGCATCCCGTTGCTGTACCTGGTGTTCGGGATCCTGTGGATCCTCTTCAGCGACCGCGCGCTCGCCCTGCTGGCCACCGACACGGCGGCCCTCACCCGGCTGCAGTCGTGGAAGGGCGCCATCACCGTTGGCATCAGCGCGGCGCTGCTGTACGTCCTCACCTATCGCCTGCTGCACCGGCTGCTGCGCGCGGCCGACCGCGCGCGCGCGTCGGAAAACCGCCGCCGCGAGATGTTCGAGGCCAACCCCAACCCGATGTTCAGCTGCGACATGCAGTCGCTGGAGATCGTGGATGCCAACCCGGCGGCCGCCGATTTCCTCGGCTGGCCGCGCGAGCACCTGCGCGGCATGGCGGTCGGCAGGTTGTGGCGCGACCGCGAGGAGCTGGCCGCGGCGGTGGCCGAGGTGCGCCAGAATCCCGGCAAGCCGCACGTGAAGCTGGCCAGCTTCACCGCGCGCGACGGCCGCGTCCGCCACGTGGAACTGCGCAGCACCGACCTGCCGCCCTCGCCCGGCGGCGCGCCGCGGCGGCTGGTCGTGCTGCTCGACCGCCCCGCCGAGGAACAGGCGCGGCTGCGGCTGCTGGAGGCGCAGCAGCTGGCGCGGCTGGGCTCCTGGGAGCTGGACCTGGCCACCGGCGCCACCCGCTTCTGCCCGGTCATGCGCCAGCTCACCGCGCATCCGCCGGGACCGGACCGCCGGCTGACCGAGGTCCTGGTCGGCGCCGACGCGGCCAGCCACGCGCGCCTGGAGCGCATGCTCGAGGAGCTGGCCTCCGGCGCCCTGCCCCACCTGGACCTGCTGCTGCCGGTGCTCGGTGCCGGCGGCCAGGAGCGCCTGCTGCACCTGCGCGGCCGCCGCCGGGAGGAACAGGGCCACGCGATCCTGCGCGGCACGGTGCAGGACGTGACCGAGGAGCAGCAGACCCGGCGCCTGCTCGGCGAGCGCGAGCAGCAGTTCCGCGAGCTGGTCCGGATCCTGCCCGACGGGCTGATGATCCTGCGCGAGGAGCGGGTGTTCTACGCCAACCCGGCCTGCGCCGGGCTGTTCGGCCGCGCCCCGGAGGCGCTGATCGGCGAACCGCTGGCGGGCCTGGTCGAGCCGGCCGACCTGCCGGCGCTGCGCGGCTGGCTGCGCGGCGAACTGGCCGAGTCCTCGCCACGCATGCGCCGCAACGGCGGCGAGCCGTTCCGGGTGGCGCTGTCGCGCGCCGCGGCCCGTTACGGCGGCCAGGACTGCCAGCTGCTGCTGGTGCGCGACCTCAGCGAGCCGGAGCGCATGCGCGACGCCCTGGCCGGGGTCAACCGCGAGCTGCAGGCGATGGCCGGGCGGCTGTTCTCGGCCCAGGAGGACGAGCGCCGCGCGATCTCGCGCGAGCTGCACGACGACGTCGGCCAGGCGATCACCGCGATCAAGCTGTCGGTGCACGCGGCCATGGCCGAGGAGGACGCGGAGCGGCGGCGCGAGGACCTGCAGGAGGTGGTCGCCACCGCCGACGCCACCCTGGACAAGCTGCGCAACCTGTCCATGCTGCTGCGCCCGCCGCAGCTGGACGCGCTGGGCCTGGAAGCGGCGCTGCGCTGGCACGCCGGCAGCCTGTTCCGCAACCAGCCGGTGGTGCTGGCGCTGGACGTGGCGCCGCTGCCGCGGCGCCCGGAGCGCGAGGTCGAGCAGGCGTGCTTCCGCATCGCCCAGGAAGGGTTGACCAACATCCTGCGCCATGCCGGCGCCAGCCACGTCATCCTGGCCCTGTCCGGCGACGAGGAGTCCTTGCGCCTGCACATCCGCGACGATGGCCGCGGCTTCGACCAGGCCCAGGCCGGCGGCCTGGGCCTGGTGATCATGCGCGAGCGCGCGCAGAGCGCGGGAGGGCGCCTGAGCATCCACAGCGCGCCGGGCACGGGCACCCGCATCGAGCTGCTGCTGCCCTACGCCGCGCGGGGTTGAGGACGCGTGCTGCCTACGTCTCCCGCCATCCACGAACTTCCCGCGCCCGGCCGCCTGGGCGCCGGCCACCCGGTGCTGCAGGAACTGGTCGCGCAGGCGCGCAACGGCGGCCCGCCGCTGATGGCCCTGCACCTGGACATCGACCACTTCGCCTCGGTCAACGAGAACATGAGCTTCGAGGTGGGCGACCAGGCGCTGGCCGAGCTGGGCCGGCGCCTGCACGCCCTGCTGCAGGGCCGCGGCCACGTCTGGCACCACGGCAGCGACGAGTTCGTGGCGGTGGTGCCGCTGCAGCCGGGGATGCCGGCGCCGGAGCAGCTGGCCGAGGAACTGCTGGTCGAGGCCGAGGCGCCGCTGAGCGTGCTGCCCTACACCCTGTTCCTGAGCACCAAGGCCGGGGTCGCGATCTGCCCGCAGCACGCCACCGACGCCGACGGCCTGCTGCACCTGGCCGAGATCGCCGCGCGCCAGGCCAGCCACGTCGGCGAGCGCATCCAGATGTACGGCGGCGCCAGCCTGCAGACGGTGCACAACGAAAGCCTGATCGCGCGCCAGATCATCGACGCGGTGCCAAACGGCGAACTGCGCCTGCGCTTCCAGCCGGAGATCAGCGCCCGCGACGGCCGCGTGGTCGGCATGGAGGCGCTGCTGCGCTGGCAGTCCCCCACCCTGGGCCTGCTGGTGCCCGAGCGCTTCATGCCGGTGGCCGAGCGCCTGGGCGTGATCGTGCAAATCGGCGACTGGGTGCTGCGCAACGCCATCAACCAGGCCCGCGCCTGGCGCGACGCCGGCTTCGACGACCTGTTCGTGGCGGTCAACGTCTCCACCCTGCAGCTGCTGCGCCCGGCCTTCGTCGACGAGGTACTGGCGATGCTGCGCCAGGCCGGGCTGCCGGCCGAGAGCCTGCTGGTCGAGATCAACGAGAGCACCCTGGCCGCCAGCGTGGCGCCGGTGTACGACGGGCTGGCGGCGCTGCGCCGCGAGGGCGTGCGCCTGGCCCTGGACAGCTTCGGCACCGGCGACTCCAGCCTCAGCGCGCTGGTCCGCTACCCGGTGGACATGCTCAAGATCGACCGCAGCTTCATCCGCAGCGCGCCGGCCGGCGAGCGCGAGACGGCGATCGTGCGCGCGATCATCGCCATGGGCCACCAGCTCAACATGAAGGTGATCGCCAACGGCGTGGAGAGCGAGGCCCAGCTGGGCTACCTGCGGCGCAGCGACTGCGACCTGTTCCAGGGCTACCTGTTCGGCGAGCCGATGCCGGCCGAGTCGGCGGGCATGGTCCTGCGGCGGCGCTACATGCGCCCGGAGCTGTTCGCCTCGACCAAGCAGGACCAGACCCTGCTGCTGGTGGACGACGAGGAGAACGTGCTGCGCTCGCTGGTGCGCCTGTTCCGCCGCGACGGCTACCGCATCCTGGCCGCCGGCAACGTGCGCGACGCGTTCGACCTGCTGGCCACCAACGAGGTCCAGGTGATCCTCTCGGACCAGCGCATGAGCGACATGAGCGGCACCGAGTTCCTGGGCCGGGTGAAGACCCTGTACCCGGACACGGTGCGCATGGTGCTGTCCGGCTACACCGACCTGGCCACGGTGACCGAGGCGATCAACCGCGGCGCGATCTACCGCTTCCTGACCAAGCCCTGGAACGACGACGAGCTGCGCGAGCACATCCGCCAGGCGTTCCGGACCCACGCCGAGCGCCAGCCGCTGCGCCCGGAAGGCCCCTGAGCGGCTGCCGCCTCAGGCGGCCGCGCGCGGCTGCCGCACCGGCAGTACGATCCGGAACTTCGAACCCTGCCCGGGCTGGCTGTCCACGTCGATGCGGCCGTGGTGCTTGGCGACGATGCCGTAGGAGATCGACAGGCCCAGCCCGGTCCCCTTGCCCACCGGCTTGGTGGTGAAGAACGGGTCGAAGATGCGCTGCATCACCTCCGGCGGGATGCCCGGGCCGCTGTCGGCGATCTCCACCCACGCCTCGTCGCCGGCGTGGCCGGTGGAGATGCGGATGGTGCCGCGCTCGCCGATGGCCTGGCCGGCGTTGATCAGGATGTTCATGAACACCTGGTTGAGCTCCGAGGGCAGGCACTCCACCGGGGGCAGCTGGCCGTAGTCCTTCTCCAGGGTGGCGTGGTACTTGAGCTCGTTCCAGATGATGTTGAGGGTGGACTCCAGGCCGGCGTGCAGGTCCACCAGCTTCCACGACTCGTCGCGCTCGGAGCGCGAGAAGTCCTTGAGGTCCTTGACGATCCGGGTCACCCGCTCGATCCCCTCGCGCGACTCGGTCATCAGCTGCGGCAGGTCGCGGGCGATGAAGTCGATGTCCAGGCGCGAGCGGGTCTGGTCGATCTCGGCCAGCATCGCGCGCGGGTCTGGCGAGCGCAGGGCGCGCTCGTAGGCGTCGATCAGCGCGAACAGGCTGTGCAGGTATTCCTGCAGGCTGCCCAGGTTGGAGTGCACGTAGCCGATCGGGTTGTTGATCTCGTGGGCGACGCCGGCCGCCAGCTGGCCGATCGAGGCCAGCTTCTCGGCCTGCAGCAGCTTGGCCTGGGCCGCGGTCAGGCGCACGTTCAACTCGGCGTGGCGGCGCAGCAGGTCCTGTTCGTACACCTGCACCTTGCGCAGGTCGGTCAGCAGCACCAGGTACCAGCCGCCCTCGTCCGGGCAGTAATACGCGTGCACCAGCAGGATCGAGTCCTTGCCGAAGGACAGGTGCCCGCTCCAGCGCCCTTCCGCGCGCGCCTGCGGCAGCGCGTCGCGCGGCAGCAGCGCCTCCAGGGTCAGGCTGCCGTCGGTCCCGCCCGGCGGGCAGTCCTGGCACAGGGCCGAGGCGGCGGGATTGGCATAGGCCAGGGTCCCGGATCCGCTGAACAGCAGCACGCCTTCCTGCAGGCTGTCGCCCAGGCGGTCGAGGATCGCGGGGGAAGGCATCAGGCCTTCGCGGTTTCGATATGGCATGGCGCGCGGCGCGGCTCCGGTGAAACACCGGATTCTAGCGGCGGGGAGCGCGCCGGGTCAGGCGACCGCGAGGTCGCGGCTGGCGCGCAGCTGCTGGGCCTGGCCGTGGGCGTCGTAGGCCGGGGCGCTCTCGGCGCGGCCCAGGTGGCGCAGCGCCCAGTTCACCTCGCGCCGGCGGCGCGCCAGCAGCGCACCGTTGCGGCGGTTGGCTTCGGCCAGCTCGGCCAGGCGCTCGGCCTGGCCCTGGGGCAAGGCTTCCTCCAGCTCGCGCAGGGCCGCCAGCTTCTCGGCGGTGGAGCGCATCAGCAGCTCCACGTCGTGGTCCAGCAACGCGCGGCGCTCGTCGGCCAGCGCGGCGGCCAGGCGGTCGAGGGCGGCGTCGGTGGCGGCCGGGGCGGTCATCGGGATCAGCCGAGCAGGCGGTCCATCTCGAGCATGCGATCGGCGATCTTCGCCGGATCGATCCGGTAGCTGCCGGACTCCAGCGCCTGGCGCACTTCGGCCACGCGCGCGGCGTCGACCGCGGGGGCGACGGCCAGCTCGCGCTGCAGGGCCTGCAGGCTGGCGGCTTCGCCGGTCAGGCGCAGGCTGTCGCCGGCGCGGGTGGCTTCCACCGGCTCCGAACGGTCGGCGCCGGCGGCGGCAGTACGGCCGACCTGGACCGTGCTGCGCACGGCCTGCGGCGGGAGGCTGCCTTCGATCTTCTGGCTCATGGGAATGAGTCCTTGGGCGGGGTACGCGCTGGGTATCGGCATGCGTCGGCGGGAACTTTAGAGCTGGAGCACGGATTTCGTGCCGGCGTTCAGGGAGTGACCAGCACATCCCCGCCGGGGACCACGCGCCCCTGCAGGATACGCCGGGAAGAAAGGTTTTCCACGCTGACCCGCTCGTCCACCCCGGCGTCGCCGAGGGCGCGGCCGGCCACCCGGACCTCCACCCCGCCGCGGCGCGAGACCAGGGCGACCTGGTCGCCGCGGCGCACGATCCGCGGCGCGGCCAGGTCGCCGGCGCCCAGCACGGTGCCGGCGGCCATGGCGCGGCGTGCCACCTGGCCCACGGCCTGGGCCGGGTCCGACAGCGGGGTGCCGGCCAGGCGCGAGGCGTCGCGCTGGGCGGTGGACAGGGCGTCGGCGGCCAGGGTCTCGCCGGCGGACACGCCGCGCGCCAGCACCACCACCTGCTGGCTGCGGCGCTGGCGGACCGGCACGTAAAGCCGCCAGCCGCCCGGGCAGGACACCTCCACGGTGGACGCCGTGGACTGCCGGCCCTGTAGCGGCGCCGCGCAGGCGGGCATGCGCAGCGCCGGGTCCAGGCTGGCCTCGCCCTCACCGCCCACCGCGGCGAGCGCGGCCTCGCGGATCGAGTCCACCGGCTGGTACGCGGTGGCCGACGCCCAGGCCACCGGCCAGGCGAGCAGGAGTGCGAGGAATCGACGCGGGCGGAGCATGCAGGCCTTCGGTCGCGGGGAATCTGCCCGGCTCCTGCAAGCGGCGTGCCAGACGCCCGGCTCAAGCGTCGCCGCCCGCGGCCGATACCGCGGGCATGACCCACAACCTGCTCAACCGCATCGACCAGCGTACCCGGCTGGCCGGCCACAACCGCCTGGCGCTGTTGTTGTTCCGCCTGGGCGGGCGCCAGCTTTTTGGCGTCAACGTGTTCAAGGTCCAGGAGGTGCTGCGGCGGCCGCCGCTGTTCCAGCTCCCGGGCCTGCCGCCGCAGTTCGCCGGCGCGGCCGACGTGCGCGGCCGCTCGGTGCCGGTGCTGGACCTGGGCCTGGCGATCGGCCACCCGGAGCGGCTGGCGCCCGGCGACGAAGGCACCCAGTACCTGGTGGTCACCGAGTTCAACCGCTCGGTGCAGGGCTTCCTGGTCAGCGACGTGGAGCGGATCGTGAACATCGCGGTGGAGGACATCCATCCGCCGCCGGACCTGGGCGCCGACAGCACCTACCTGACCGCGGTGACGCGCTTCCAGGGCGAGCTGATCCAGGTGCTGGACGTGGAGAGCGTGCTGGCCGACATCACCCAGGCGCGGATGGACGCCACCCTGGAGCCGGAGATGGCCCTGCCCGCCGACGCCCCGCCGATGCAGGTGCTGGTGGTGGACGACTCGCGCGTGGCGCGGCAGCAGATCCGCAGCGTGCTGGACCAGCTGGGGGTCGGGGTCACCCTGCTGTCCGACGGCCGCCAGGCGCTGGAACACCTCCTGCAGGTGCTCTCCAGCGGCGAGGACCCGTGCAAGCGCTACGCGATGATCATCTCCGACATCGAGATGCCGGCGATGGACGGCTACACCCTGACGACGGAAATCCGGCGCAACCCGGGCCTGGCGGGGCTGTACGTGCTGCTGCACACCTCGCTGTCGGGCGTGTTCAACAACGCCATGGTCGAGCGCGTGGGCGCCAATGCCTTCGTCGCCAAGTACAGCCCCCACGAGCTGGCCGACCACGTGCTGACGCGCCTGCGCCAGGTCGCCGCCGAGACGGCCTGAGCCCCTCCGGCCGGCGCCCGCGCGGCCCCGGCAACGGACTTCCGGCGCGTTCTGGCACGCGCCTTGCCTGAGCACTGGCGACCTTCCGCGATGGAGTCGCCATGTTCAACCCGATCTCTTCCTATATGGGTGTCCACGCCGACGCCCTGCCCCTGCGCGAGCAGCGGATGAAGCTGATCGCCAGCAACCTGGCCAATGCCGACACCCCCGGCTACAAGGCCCAGGACCTGGACTTCAACGCCGCCCTGGACGCCGCGACCCGCGCCCGCGAAGGGCGCGCCGCCGGCGGGCCTGGCGTGCCCGCGGCGACCCACGAACGCCACATCCAGGACGCCATCGCCACCGGCGCGGCCCCGTTCCAGTACACCCGCCGGGCCTCCCAGCCCAGCCTCGACGGCAACACCGTCGACCCGGACATGGAGCGCGCCGCCTACGGCCGCGCCGCGCTGGAGTACCGCGCCTCGCTGAGCTTCGTCGAGGGCAAGGTGCGCACCCTGCTCACCGCGATCACCGGCCAGTAACAGGAGTCCGAGCATGAGCAACCTCCCGATCTTCGACGTCGCCGGCTCCGGGCTGCACGCGCAGTCGGTGCGGCTGAGCACCATCGCCTCCAACCTGGCCAATGCCGACTCGGTGGCCGGCTCGCCGGAGGCGGTCTACAAGCCGCTGGAGCCGGTGTTCCAGGCGCAGGCCAGCGGTTCGGACCCGGCCCTGACCGGCGTGCGCGTGCGCGAGATCGCGCAGAGCGAGGCCCCGCCCGTGCGCCGCTACGAGCCCGGCCACCCGCTGGCCGACGCCGACGGCTACGTGTTCGCCCCGGACGTGGACCCGGTGGCGCAGATGGTCAACCTGATCTCCGCCTCGCGCAGCTACCAGGCCGGCGTGGAGGTCATCAACACGGCCAAGGAGCTGGCCATCGCCACCCTCACCATGGGCCGCTGAGGACATACCGCATGAGCGCGATCGCCAGCGACATCTATTCCAGCCTCGGGCTGGCCCCGGCCGCGACCGGCAACGGCGCCAAGAGCGACTCGCTGGGCCAGGCCGACTTCCTGCGCCTGATGACCGAGCAGCTCAAGCACCAGGACCCGCTGAACCCGATGGAGAACAGCCAGTTCCTGGGGCAGCTGGCGCAGTTCTCCACCGTGCAGGGCATCGAGACCCTCAATACCCAGGTCAAGGCGTTCTCGTCGGCGCTGAGCAGCGACCAGCTGCTGCGCGGCGCCGCCCTGGTCGGGCGCGAGGTGCTGGTGCCGTCGGCGAAGGTCGCGCTGGGCGAATCCGGCGGCGCCAGCGGTGCGGTCGCCGCGCCCGACGCCGGCACGGTGCAGTTCACCGTCACCGACGCCACCGGGCGCACGGTCAAGGAGTTCAGCGTCCCGGCCAACCGCGCCGGCGAGGTTGCCTTCGCCTGGGACGGCACCAACCACCTCGGCGAGCGCGCGCCCGCCGGCAGCTACGGGATCACCGCCAAGTACACCGCCAACGACGGCAGCACCAAGGCGCTGGACACCTACGTCCGCGGCAAGGTCGACAGCGTCACCGCCGGCAGCGATGGCCTGTTCCTCGACCTCCCGGGCCTGGGCACCGTCCCGCTCGACTACGTGCTCCGCATCAGCTGAGCCGCACCACCCGAATTCCGCAGGAGTCCGCCATGAGCTTCACCACCTCGCTGTCCGGCATCAACGCGGCCAACGCCGACCTCAACGTCACCTCGAACAACATCGCCAACGCCAGCACCGTCGGCTTCAAGACCTCGCGTGCCGAGTTCGCCGACCTGTTCTCCACCACCAGCTACGGCCTGGCGCGGAACGCGATCGGCTCGGGCGTGAAGGTCAGCAACATCGCCCAGCAGTTCGCGCAGGGCAACATCGACCCGACCGGCCGCAGCCTGGACTTCGCCATCGACGGCGAAGGCTTCTTCACCGTGGTCAAGAATGGCGACACCCTCTACACCCGCGCCGGCAACTTCCAGCCCGACAGCAGCGGCTACGTGATCACCCCGGACGGCGCGCGACTGCAGGTGTACGCGCCCAACGCCAGCGGCGGCTTCGACGTCGGCCGCACCACCGACCTGAAGCTGGCCACCACCGACAGCCCGCCGCGCCAGAGCAGCCTGGTCGAGCTGATGGTCACCCTGCCCGGCGCGGCCACCGAGCCGACCGTGCAGCCGTTCGACCCGTCCGATGCCAACAGCTACAACGCCGGCAGCGGCGGCGTCACCGTGTACGACTCGCTGGGCGTGCCGCACGTGCAGGCCTCGTACTTCGTCAAGACCGCCAACCCGAACGAGTGGCAGGTCTACAACTACATCGACGGCAACCCGGTCGGCGCGCCGACCACGCTGCAGTTCGATTCCAACGGCGCCCTGGTGTCCCCGGCCGACGGCCGCGTCGCCATGGATCCCTACGCGCCGGGCACCGGCGCCGGCACCCTGGAGCTGAGCCTGGACATCAGCGGGAGCACCCAGTACGGCAGCAACTTCGCCCTGCGCAGCGTCAACCAGGACGGCGTGCCCTCCGGCAAGCTGACCGAGATCGACGTGTCCGAGGACGGCGTGGTCTATGCCCGCTACTCCAACGGCGAGGACGTGCCGCTGGGCCAGATCGTGCTGACCAACTTCGTCAACCCGCAGGGCCTGCAGGCGGTCGGCAACAACATGTGGGCGGCGACCTACTCCTCGGGCACGCCACGCAGCGGCACCCCGGATTCGTCGGACTTCGGCCGCATCCAGTCCGGCGCGCTGGAGGCCTCGACCGTGGACCTGACCGAGCAGCTGGTCAACATGATCACCGCGCAGCGCAACTTCCAGGCCAACGCGCAGATGATCTCGACCCAGGACCAGGCCACCCAGACGGTCATCAACATCCGGTAATTCGTGATTGGTGATTGGTGGTTGGAGGAGGCCAACGCTCTCCTCCAACCACCATCACTATTCCGGTCAGCCGGCTCTTTCCAATCACGAATCACGAATCACGGCCCGCCCATGGACAAAGCGCTCTACATCGCGATGACCGGCGCCCGCGCCTCGCTGCAGGCGCAGGGCACGGTCAGCCACAACCTGGCCAATGCCGATACCGCCGGGTTCAAGGCGGTGCTGGCCAATACCGAGGCCTTCCCGGTGCGCGGTGCCGGGTATCCGTCGCGGGTGGCGGCGCTGCACGTGGACCAGGGGTTCAATTCCAGCGTCGGCGCGCAGCGCGTCACCGGCAATCCGCTGGACGTGTCGCTGCACGCCGACCGCTGGCTGGCGGTGCAGGCGCCGGGCGGCGGCGAGGCCTACACCCGCGCCGGCAACCTGTCGCTGACCCCGAACGGGCAGCTGGTGACCGCCGGCGGCCATCCGGTGCTGGACCAGGACGGCAACCCGATCGCCCTGCCCCCGCACCAGGCGCTGGAGATCGGCCAGGACGGCACCGTGTCCATCATCCCGCTGGGCGAAGGCGCCGACACCATGGCGGTGCTGGGGCGTCTGAAGGTGGTCGAGGCGCGACCGGAGCAGCTGCAGCGCGGCCTGGACGGCCTGATGCGCAACATCGCCCCGCAGCAGCCGCTGCAGCAGGCACCCGGCACCGTGCTCACCACCGGCGTAATCGAGGAAAGCAACGTCGACGCCGCCGGCGCGCTGGTGCAGATGATCCAGATCCAGCGCCAGTTCGAGATGCAGGTGAAGGTCATCAAGACCGGCGACGAGAACGCGCGCTCGGCCAACACCATGCTGCGCCTGGGCGGCTGACGGCCGTTCCGGTCCCCTGCCGGTGCCCTCCGCCGGAGGGACATCCGGGCGCCTCCCGCCCCGTCGGCAAGGCGCCCGT
The DNA here is from genome assembly GCF_000283075.1 of Pseudoxanthomonas sp. GW2. Taxonomy (NCBI): domain Bacteria; kingdom Pseudomonadati; phylum Pseudomonadota; class Gammaproteobacteria; order Lysobacterales; family Lysobacteraceae; genus Pseudoxanthomonas; species Pseudoxanthomonas sp. GW2. Next base: position 21,541 of record NZ_ALIP01000120.1, on the reverse strand, counting down.
TCCTTTGCTTCCGTGCCCTGCCCCTGCGCACGCCCGGGCGGCCCCGCCGCGGCCGCGACGGCGTCCCGGCGCGCGGACGGCATGCCGCCACGGCCAGCGCGACGGGCCTCCGACGCGGTTCTGGCACGCCCCATGCATCAGGGGTGGCGTCAATCCGTCACGTGAGGTTCCGCGTCATGAATCAGGCACTCTGGGTCGCCAAGACCGGTCTGGATGCGCAGCAGACGCGCATGTCCGTGGTGGCCAACAACCTGGCCAACACCAACACCACCGGCTTCAAGCGCGACCGCGCCAACTTCGAGGACCTGCTGTACCAGCAGGTGCGCCAGCCCGGCGGCTCGACCTCGGCGCAGACCCAGCTGCCATCCGGCCTGCAGCTGGGCACCGGCGTGCGCGTGGTGTCCACCGCCAAGGACTTCCAGCAGGGCAACCCGCAGCAGACCGGCCGCGCCCTGGACGTGATGATCAACGGCCGCGGGTTCTTCGAGGTGCTGATGCCCGACGGCAGCTCGGCCTACACCCGCGACGGCAGCTTCCAGGTCAACGCCCAGGGCGAGCTGGTGACCAGCAGCGGCTACCCGGTGCAGCCGGGCATCCAGATCCCCGAGGGCGCGCAGTCGATGACCATCGGCACCGACGGCACGATCACCGTGCAGATGGCCGGCGACGGCCAGGCGCTGGAGATCGGCGCCCTGACCCTCACCGACTTCATCAATCCCGCCGGCCTGCAGGCACGCGGCGAGAACCTGTACGTGGAGACCACCGCCTCCGGACCGGCGCAGAACGGCACGCCCGGCCTCAATGGCCTGGGCCTGATCGAACAGGGTGCGCTGGAGGGTAGCAACGTCAACGTGGTCGAGGAGCTGGTGAGCATGATCGAGACCCAGCGCGCGTACGAAATGAACGCCAAGGCCATCTCCACCACCGACTCGATGCTCGGCTTCCTCAACAACAACGTCTGACCGCGCTAGCGCCGCTGGAGTCCCGCCATGAACCCGCGTCCCCGTTCCGCCCTCGTCCTGGCGCTGCCGGCCGTGCTGCTGCTGGGCGGCTGCGCGGCCGCCGGCGACGTGCGCCCCTACCCGCCGCTGGCGCCGATCGTCCCGGTCATGCCGGCCCAGGCCGCGCCAACGCCCGGCGCGATCTACGCCGGCGGCCAGGGGCTGTCGCTGTACGGCGACCGCATCGCCCGCGACGTCGGCGACCTGCTGACCATCACCCTGGTCGAGTCCACCACCGCGCAGACCAGCGCCACCACCCAGGTCAGCAAGGACAGCGAGCTGTCCACCGGGGTGACCTCGCTGTTCGGCGGGCCGGTGAGCTTCAAGGGCCGCGACATCCTCTCGGCCTCGGCCAACGGCGAGCGCGGCTTCGACGGCCAGGGCAAGTCCAGCCAGAGCAACCGCCTGCAGGGCAGCGTCACCGTGAGCGTGATCCAGCGCCTGCCCAACGGCAACCTGGTCGTGCAGGGGCAGAAGAACCTGCGCCTCAACCAGGGCGACGAGCTGGTGCAGATCCAGGGCATCGTCCGCCCGCAGGACATCTCGCGCGACAACACCGTGCCCTCCAGCCGGGTCGGCGAGGCGCGGATCGTCTATGGCGGCCGCGGCGCGCTGGCCCAGTCCAACGCGATGGGCTGGCTGAGCCGCTTCTTCAATTCCGGCCTGTACCCGTACTGAGGTCGCCCCATGGCAACGTCCCGCAACCCCATTTCCGGCCTGCGCGCCCTCGCCTGCGCGCTGGTGCTGCTGGCCCTGGTGGCCGCGCCGGCGCAGGCCGAGCGCATCAAGGACCTGGCCCAGGTCGGCGGCGTGCGCAGCAACGCCTTGGTCGGCTACGGCCTGGTGGTGGGCCTGGACAACAGCGGCGACCGCACCAGCCAGGCGCCGTTCACCGTGCAGAGCCTGAAGAACATGCTCGCCGAGCTGGGCGTGCAGGTGCCGGCCAACGTCAACCCGCAGCTGAAGAACGTGGCCGCGGTGGCGATCCACGCCGAGTTGCCGCCGTTCGCCAAGCCCGGCCAGACCATCGACGTGACCGTGTCCTCGATCGGCAACGCGGTGTCGCTGCGCGGCGGTTCGCTGCTGATGGCGCCACTGAAGGGCGCCGACGGCCAGGTCTACGCCATCGCCCAGGGCAACCTGGTGGTCGGCGGCTTCGGCGCCCAGGGCCGCGACGGCTCGCGCGTGGCGGTCAACATCCCCAGCACCGGGCGCATCCCCAACGGCGCCACCATCGAGCGCGCCCTGCCCAACGTGCTGGAGGCCGGCGGCGACCTGACCCTCAACCTGCACCGCACCGACTTCACCACCGTCGCGCGCATGGTCGACGCGATCAACCGCATGTACGGCCCCGGCGTGGCGCGCGCGGTGGACGGGGTGACGGTGGCCGTGTCCGCGCCGTCGGACCCGGGCATGCGCATCAGCTTCCTCTCCCAGATCGAGAACCTGGAACTGACCCCGGGCACCGCGCCTGCCAAGGTCATCGTCAACGCCCGCACCGGCACGGTGGTGATCGGTTCGCAGGTGCGGGTGATGCCGGCGGCGGTCACCCACGGCGCGTTGACCGTGACCATCAACGAGGGCGTGCAGGTGAGCCAGCCCGGCGCCTTCGCCGGCGGCGGCACCGTGGCCGCCCCGACCTCCTCCATCAGCAGCGCGCAGGAAGGCAGCCGCATGTTCCGCTTCGAGGGCGGCACCACCCTGGACGAGATCGTGCGCGCGGTGAACGAGGTTGGCGCCGCGCCGGGCGACCTGATCGCCATCCTCGAGGCCCTGAAGCAGGCCGGCGCGCTGCGCGCGGAGCTGGAAGTGATCTGATGCGCATCGACGCCCGCCCGCTGGAACTGGCGCCCCAGTCCGCTCCCGACGCCGCGCGGGTGGAACACGCCGCGCGCCAGCTCGAAGGCCAGTTCGCGCGGATGCTGGTCAAGAGCATGCGCGACGCCAGCTTCGGCGACTCGTTGTTCCCCAACGAGAACCAGGTCTTCCGTGACATGTACGACCAGCAGCTGGCGCAGGCGCTGACTTCCGGCAAGGGCCTGGGGCTGGCGCCGATGATCGCGCGCCAGCTGGCGCGCCAGAGCGGCATCGACGCCACCGGCGGCAAGGCGCTGGATACCCGCATCGACGTCCGTCCCGGCCCGACCCGTGCCGCCGCCGCGGCCCAGGCCTACGCCAGTGCCGCCGGGACGATCGACGTTCTCTCCCCCGGCGCCGATCGGGCCCTGGACCTGATCGCCGGCCGCGAGGGCGGCGATGCCGGCGAAGGCTCGCCGCTGGACGCGCTGGTCCGCCGCCTGATGGCCGGCCCGGAGGGCGCCGCGGCCACCACCGGCATGCTCCCGCCGGGCGCCGCGGCCCGGGCGGCGGCGGAGTTCGCGCCGCGCAGCCCCGAGCACTTCGTCGCCAGCATCTGGGACCAGGCCCAGGCCGCGGCCCGGGAACTGGGCGTGGACGCGCGCGCCCTGGTGGCCCAGGCCGCGCTGGAAACCGGCTGGGGCCGGCGCCAGATCCAGCGCGATGGCGGCGGCAGCGCCAACAACCTGTTCGGCATCAAGGCCAACGGCTGGAGCGGCGAGCGCGCCACCACCCGCACCCACGAATACGCCGGCGGCGTGCGCCGCACCGAGACCGCGCAGTTCCGTGCCTACGCCTCCCCGGCCGAGAGCTTCGCCGACTACGTGCGCTTGCTGAAGAACAACCCGCGCTACCAGAAGGCGCTGCAGGCCGGCGGCGACGTCCGCCGCTTCGCCCAGGCGCTGCAGAACGCCGGCTATGCCACCGATCCGGGTTACGCGGCCAAGATCACCGCCATCGCCAATGGCCCGACCGTCAACCGCGCCATGCAGGCGATCGCCGGCGTGGCCGCGCGCGCGGCCGGCGGCGCGCTGGCCGCGGCCGACGTGGCCGGCTTCACCAGGAGATAAGCGATGTCCGTCCTGTCCACCGGCACCGGCGCCCTGCTCGCGTTCCAGCGGGCGCTTTCGACGGTCAGCCACAACGTCGCCAACGTCAACACCGAGGGCTATACCCGGCAGCGCGTCGACTTCGCCACGCGCACGCCGATCGACTACGGCTACGGCTACGTCGGCAGCGGCACCAAGGTCGCCGACATCCGGCGCATGGCCGACGAGCTGGCGACCTCTCGCCTGCTCGACAGCGGTGGTGAACTGGCGCGCCTGCAGCAGCTTTCCGCCCTGACTTCGCGCCTGGACGCGCTGTTTTCCGACAGCGCCACCAACCTCGCCGGCGCCTGGTCCAACTTCTTCGACTCGGTCAGCGCGCTGTCCTCCAACGCCGCCGCCACCGCCGAGCGCCAGAACGTGCTGGCCGAGGCCAACGCCCTGGCCACCCGCTTCCGCCAGCTCGACGGCCACATCGCCTCGCTGGATTCGGAGATCAACAACAGCCTGCTGGCCGGCGCCAGCGAGATCAGCCGCCTGGCCGCGGAGATCGCCCGCATCAACGGCGAGGTCGGCTCGGACGCCAGCAAGGCCGCGCCCGACCTGCTGGATCGCCGCGACCAGCTGGTGGCCGAACTGGTCGGCTACACCGGCGGTACCGCGGTCATGCAGGACGGCGGCGCGATCAACGTGTTCACCGCCGGTGGCCAGCCCCTGGTGGTGGGCGTGCAGGCCTCGAAGCTGACCACCGTGGCCGATCCCTACCGTCCCGAGCGCCTGCAGCTGGCGCTGGACGGCGGCGGTTCTCGGACCGTGCTGGACCAGCGCGTGCTGGGCGGCCGGATGGGCGGCCTGCTGGAGTTCCGCAACACCGTGCTGGACCCGGCAGCCGCCGAGCTGGGCCGGATCGCGGTGGCGATGGCGACCACCTTCAACCAGGGCCACGCCGCGGGCATGGACCTGTACGGCAACCTGGGCGGCGCCTTCTTCGACGTGCCGGCGCCGCAGGTCAACGCGCACGCCGGCAACGGCGGCGGCGCCACCCTCCAGGCCCAGGTCGCCGACGTGTCCGCGCTCGACGGCCAGAACCTGGTGCTGCGCCTGGGCGATACCGGCTGGATCGCGATGCGCGCCGACACCGGCGAGGCCTTGCCGATGACCGGCAGCGGCACCGCGGCTGACCCGTTCGTGGTCGCCGGCATCTCGCTGCAGGTTTCCGGCACCGCCGCGATCGGCGACCGCTTCCTGGTGCAGCCGACCGCGCGCGCGCCGGGTGGCCTCTCGGTGGCGATCTCCGATCCGTCGCGCATTGCCGCCGCCACGCCGGTGCGTGGCAACGCCGCGCTGTCCAACGTGGGCAGCGGTGCGCTGTCGGGCCTGCGCGTGGAGGACGCCTCCGATCCCGCCCTGCTGCAGGACGCGGTCATCGAGTTCCTCGACGCCGGGCAGTACACCATCGACGGCGCCGGCCCGTTCGCCTTCACCCCGGGCCAGCGCATCAGCGCCAACGGCTGGAGCGTGGTGCTCGACGGCATCCCGGCGGCCGGCGACCAGTTCACCATCTCGCGCGCGGCACCCGGCAGCGGCGACAACGGCAATGCCACCCGCCTGGCCAACCTGGACGACGCGCGCGTGGTCAGCGGCGGCACCATCAGCCTCAACGGCGCGGTCGGCGGCCTCACCACCATGGTCGGCTCGGCCGCGCGCCAGGCCGAGTACGCGGCCGACGCGCAGCAGGTGATCCACGACGACGCCAGGGCCGCGCGCGACGCGGTGGCCGGCGTCAACCTCGACGAGGAGGCGGCCAACATGCTGCGCCTGCAGCAGGCCTACCAGGCCGCCGCGCAGATCATCTCCACCGCCGACAACCTGTTCCAGTCCATCCTGAGCGCCGTCCGCCGATGAATTCGCGCATCTCCACCAGCCTGATGTACGACCTGTCGCTGGCCACCATGCTGGCGCGGCAGAAGAAGCTCTCGCAGCTGCAGCAGCAGGTCGCGACCGGGCAGAAAAACATCACCGCCAAGGACGACCCGGTCGGCGTGGGCGCCGCCGTGGGCCTGGACCGCTCGCTGGCCGAACTGGAGCGGTTCGGGCTCAACGCCAACACCGTGAACCACCGCCTGGGCCTGCAGGAGAACGTCCTCGCGCTGATCGGCGACGACATGATCCGCATCAACGAGCTGGCGGTTCAGGCCAACACCGACACGCTTTCGGACGATGACCGCAAGTCCATCGCCGCCGAGCTGCGCGCGATCCGCGACAACCTGATCAGCCTGGCCAACAGCGACGATGGCACCGGCCGCTACCTGTTCGGCGGCGCGGCCGACGACGTCGCGCCGTTCACCCGCGTCGCCGGCGGCGTGGCCTACAACGGCGACCAGACCCAGCGCCAGGTCGAGATCGCGCCCGGCACCTTCGTGCAGGACACGCTGCCGGGCAGCGAGGTGTTCATGCGCATCCGCACTGGCGACGGCGTGCTGGACGCGGGCATGGCCGCCTCCAACACCGGCACCGGCGTGCTGGAGAGCTTCAGCCGCAGCAGCGCCGGCGGCTGGAACGGCGAGAGCTACACGATCCGTTTCACCGGCGACGACGGCTACGAGGTGTTCGACGCCAATGGCAACGCGGTCGCCGCGGGGACCTGGACGACGAAGACGGACATCGAGTTCGGTGGCCTGCGCGTTTCGATCAGCGGGCAGCCCGCGGACGGCGACGAACTGCAGATCGGTCCGTCCGGGACGCGCGATGTGTTCGCCACGGTGCAGCAGCTGGTGGATGCGCTGGAAGCGCCGGTGGTGACCGGGGCGGACCGCGCGGCCCGCCGCAACGCATTGCAGTCCTCGATGCGCGACATCGCGCGCGCCGCGGAGGCGATGATCGACGTGCGGGCTTCCGGCGGCGCGCAAATGGCGCTGATCGAGGACTCGGCCGCGCTGCGCGAGGCAAACGCGGTGACGCTCAAGATCACCCTCTCGGGCATGCGCGACCTGGACTACGCCGACGCGATCACCCGCTTCCAGCTGGAGAGCACCGCCTTGCAAACCGCACAGACCGTGTTCACCCGCATGCAGGGGCTATCGCTGTTCAACCTGCTGCGCTGAGCGCGCGCGGGCCTCCTGCCCTGGAAACGGAACGGCGCGGGCAACCGCGCCGTTTTTCTTTTTCGCTCCTCCCCCTAAAGCCGGGGAAGCCGCTGCCGTTAATCGATACCGTAGCCGGACGCGCCCGGAAAGAAGCCCTTTGGGGCCATGCAAGTTCATGGCGCATAAGAAAAAAATCCCGGCGCGGCGCTAAAGCTTCGAACCCTGCCGCCGTTAATGAATACAGCAGCGGCACCGGTCAGATTGATGACCCCCCTGCGGAGGTCCGGCCAAGGCTTACGCAGTCCTGTCCGCCGGGATGAATCGCTTAGAGGAGACTCAAAATGGCACAAGTCATCAACACCAACGTGATGTCGCTCAACGCGCAGCGCAACCTGAGCACCAGCAGCGCGAGCATGGCGACGACCATCCAGCGCCTGTCCTCGGGCCTGCGCATCAACAGCGCCAAGGACGACGCGGCCGGCCTGGCGATCAGCCAGCGCTTCACCACCCAGATCCGCGGCCTGGAAGTCGCTGCCCGCAATGCCAATGACGGCATCTCGCTGGCGCAGACCGCCGAAGGCGCGCTGACCGAGATCGGCAACAACCTGCAGCGCATCCGCGAGCTGGCCGTGCAGTCGGCCAACGCCACCAACTCCGATACGGATCGTGCGGCGCTGAATTCTGAAGTAAAGCAGCTTCTGTCGGAAATCGATCGCGTTGCAAAGCATTCGGATTTCAACGGCACCAAGCTGCTGGACGGCAGCTTCTCCGGCCAACTGTTCCAGGTCGGCGCTAACTCCGGCCAAGCAATTGCGATCGATAAGGTAGTGGACGCGAGGATCAAGTCGCTGGGCGGCTCAAGCTTTGCCAGTGGCACTCAGGATCTGAGCGAAATCGACGCAAGCGCCAACGACGTGAAGGTCACTGGGACCGTTGGTGAAGCTGAGATTGAGGTCGTGATCAAAAAGGGCACCGATACCAAAGAAGCGGCGAAGCAAATTGCAAGTGCAATGAATGCGAAGATCGGCGAGTCGGGCATCTTCGCGAGCGTCGCCGAGGACGGGAGCCTGAGCCTCACTTCAGTCAAGGACGGTGTGACGCTAGATGCCGATTCCGTGAAGCTGAGCGCTGCGGCTCCCGACGAAGATGCGGAGACTGGCTGGGGCACCGCGACGCCCCTCGACCCCTTCGTGCCGGCCGACGCGGCGGACATCGAAACCGTCCACGCTGAAAACATCAAGATCGATACCGTTCTTGGCGCCCAACAGGCCCTGTCGATCGTCGACAATGCCCTGCAGGCGATCAACAGCACCCGTGCCGACCTCGGCGCCATCCAGAATCGCTTCACCTCGGTGGTGGCGAACCTGAATACCAGCGCGGAGAACCTTTCGGCTTCCCGCAGCCGCATCCAGGACACCGACTACGCCAAGGAGACCGCGGAACTGACCCGCAACCAGATCCTGCAGCAGGCCGGCACGGCCATGCTGGCCCAGGCCAAGTCGGTCCCGCAGAGCGTGCTGAGCCTGCTCCAGTAAGGCCCGCCGGACCCGACCGGAAAGGCCCCTCTCACGAGGGGCCTTTTTTGCATCCGCTCCTGTCGGCACGGAGCTTGCATCGACCCGGCGCTAAAGCGCGTTCCGGGGCAGCCGATAACCCCAGGTACGCCACCGACATCCGCACGGAGCAACCATGGCATCGATTTCCACCGGAGGATCAGGGCTCGACATCGCGTCCCTGGTTTCGCAGCTGGTGACGGCGACCCGTCTGCCCACGGAAAAACGCATCACCGCGGCAAGCACGACAGCCAGCGCAAAGCTCTCGGCGGTAGGACAGGTCAAGAGCGCGCTCAGCGCCCTGCAAGGCGCGCTGCAGAAGGTGGTCGGGAGCGCCGGCACCGCGGCCTTCAAGGCCGCCGTCCCGACCGACGCCGGCTTCACGGCCACTGCCAGCGACAAGGCGGTTCCGGGAAGCTACAGCGTCGAAGTCGTGCGCCTGGCAACCGCCCAGAAGCTTGCCTCCGCCGGGTATGAGCCCGGGGCGACGGTGGGTGCCGGCACCCTGGAGATCGACTTCGGCGGCGAAGCGCCGCTGCGGGTGGATGTGGAGGAAACCCACACCCTCAGCGACATCGCAGCGGCGGTGAACCGCGCGGCCGGCGGGAAGAACGTGGTCGCAAGCGTGGTGAAGGCGGACGACGGCGAGCATCTGGTCTTCAGTGCCACCAATACCGGCAGCGCCGGCGCGCTGACCATCAGTGCCACGAACGACGACGGCAGCCTGCTCGCGCTGACCAGCTCCGAGGGCGGCGGACTGCACGAGAAGACGCCCGCGCAGGATGCACTGGTACGGGTAGACGGCTTCGAGCGCGTATCCAGCAGCAATACGGTCGAGGGCCTGGTCCCGGGCGTGACCTTGAACCTGGCCTCGGCTTCCGAGGGCAAGCAGCACACCCTGTCGGTCAACAGCGACACCGGCGCCATCAAGACGGCACTGGCGGGTTACGTCAGTGCCTACAACAGCACGATGTCCACGCTGAAGAGCACCAGCTCCTACGATGCCAATACCCGCAGCGCATCGCCGCTCACCGGCGACGCCCTGGTCAGAAACCTGCAATCCCAGCTGCGTGGCCAGTTCAGCGGGAACATGCTGGAGCTCAAGGCGCTTGGAATCACGGTTTCCAAGGAGGGCACCATGAGCTTCAGCGCTGACGCCTTCGACAAGGCGCATGCCGCGGACCCGGCGGCGCTGGAGCGCCTGTTCGGGAAGGAGTCGGCCTATGCCACGCCCATGCAGGATTTCCTCAAGGTCCACCTGGACACCGCCGGAGGAACGCTGGTCGCGCGGACCGAAGGCCTGAACAAGCAGCTCAAGCAGCTGGAAGAGCAGCTGGACACGCTGGACGTGCGGATGGAACGCCTGGCCACCCTGTACACATCCCAGTTCACTGCCATGGAAACCATGATCATGCAGCTCCAGGGCAGTGCCAGCTCTCTCAACGACCTGCTGTCCAGCGGCAAGTCGGGTTAAAGCGGCGACGCCATCCGGTCGATAAGGACTGCAGGCCCTGCCCCGACTCCCCCGCTGGAGGAGATGCAAGGCTGCAATACCGAGGAACAAATCATGTACGCCTCCAAACACAGCTTCGCCGACCAGTACCGCCGGACCGAGATCTCCGCCCGCGTGGCCGAGGCCGATCCGCACCAGCTGATCGCGCTGCTGTTCGAAGGTGCGAGCCAGCGCATCCGTCGCGCGCAGGCCTGTCTGGAGCAGGGCGATGTCGCCCGCAAGGGCAAGGCGATCGGCGAGGCCTGCGCGATCATCGGCCACCTCAACGGTTCGCTCGACCACGAGGCCGGTGGCCAGCTGGCGGCCAACCTGTCGTCGCTGTACGACTACATCGTGCGCCGCCTGACCGAGGCCAACCTGCACAACGACCGCTCCGCCCTGGCCGAATCGCTGGACCTGCTGGGCGAGGTCGAGTCGGCCTGGAATTCCATCCCGCGCGCGCAGCGTTCCGCGGTGGCCTCATGAGCCCGGCCGCGCGGCTGGCCGGGCTGCACCGGGCCATGGACGAGATCGGCGCCGCGCTCGGGCGCGGCGAGATCGAGGCCATGCCGCCGATGCTGGACGCCTACGATCGCGCGATCCGCGAGTTCTGCGCGCTTCCCGGCGCGTCGGCGATGCGCGAGGGGATCCTGGACCTGCAGCAGCGCCAGCAGGCGGTCATCACCGCGATGCGCGCCCGCCAGGACGAGCTGCTCGGGCTGATGCGGCGCGAGCGCCAGGCCAACCGCGCCGTGCACGCCTACGCCGGGACCTGACGATGCCCGCCAGCCTCGCCGCCCTGCTCCACGACCTCACCTCGTTGCGCCAGGCCTTGGACAGGGGCGACTACGGCGCCGCCGACGCGGTCCTGGCCGGGCACGAGACACGGCTGCGCGAACTCATCGAATCGCTGGGCCCGCAGGCGCCGTTGCAGACGCTGCGCGGCCTGCTCCAGCTCCAGCACCTGATGCTGTCCGACGACGGCCCCCTGACCGGAGGCAGCGCATGAACGCTTCCTGGCCCGCCCATGCCCAGGCCGCCGAACACGGCCTGTTCGGCGACGTGCTGGCCTGCGACGCGGTCCTGCCGGCCTGCTTCCTGGCCGGCGTACCCGCCCGCACCGCCCAGGCCGAGGCCCTGCTGCTCGGCCTGGCCCAGGTCGAGGACCTGCGCACCGAGGACAACGCCGAGGAAAAGCGCGGCGAACTGCCACTGCTGGCGCAGCGCCTTGACGCCAAGCTGGACCTGGTACTGGTGCTGCTGGGGCGGCTGGTGCGCCAGGCCAATCCGCCGTTGCCGCCCACGCCGCTGCGCTGGTCGGTGCGCGGGCTGCGCCTGCAGCTGGCGGCCGACGCCGCCCTGCCGGAGCCGGACTCGGCCGGCAGCGTGCGCCTGCAGCCGGCCGACTGGCTGCCCGACGACGTCGAGCTGCCGGTGATCGTCAGCGCCGCCGCACGCGGGCCGCAGGCCAGCTGGGTCTGGCTGCGCTTCCCCGCCCTGCCCCCGGGACTGGAGGAGGCCATGGGCCGCCACCTGTTCCGCATGCACCGCCGCCAGGTCGCCGACGCCCGCCGCCGCTAGGCTTGAACCGCGAACGCGGTCGCGGATGGCTACAAAAGCCCACGCCCATGGGCTAAGGTGGCAGGAATTTTCCCGGGGATCGGCAGCAGGCCGTGCGAGTTCTGATCGTTGACGACCACACCCTGGTCCGTGCGGGCCTCAGCCGCCTGCTGCAGACCTTCGAAGGGGTGGACGTGGTCGCCGAAGCGGCCAACGCCGACCAGGCCATCGACCTGGCCGCGATCCACCGCCCCGACCTGGTCCTGCTCGACCTGTCCCTGCCAGGGCGCACCGGCCTGGAGGCCCTCAGCGGGATCCTCGAGAAGGTGCCGGAGACGCGGGTGGTGATGATGTCCATGCACGACGACCCGCTGCACGTGCGCGACGCCCTGGACCGCGGCGCCGCCGGTTTCGTGGTCAAGGATGCCGCCCCGCTGGAACTGGAGCTGGCGCTGCGCGCGGCGGCCAACGGCGAGGTGTTCCTCAGCCCGCGCATCTCCTCGCGCATGATCGCCCCGCTGCTGGGGCGCTCGCGCCAGGCCCGCCCCGAGGGCGTGGCCGCCCTGCCCCCGCGCCAGCGCCAGATCCTGGCCCAGATCGGCCGCGGCCTCAGCAGCAAGGAAATCGCCAGCAGCCTCGGGATCAGCGTCAAGACGGTGGAGACCCACCGGGCGCGCATGATGGAGGCCCTGGGCTGCCGCCGCGCCAGCGAACTGGTGCTGCTGGCGGTCAAGCACCAGCACGAGCTGGGCTGAGCCGTTCCGGCGCGGCGAAATTCCGGCGCCACCGTCCCCGAAATGCGCACTGCGTCAGGATTTCAACGACGCTGTAGGTAAAAACCCTACACGCTGTAGGGGCTACCCCCTCAGGAATCAGGCACCCCCCGATTCTTCCGCCGACGCAACCGGGGCAGGATGCTTCACATCGGCGTAACGAAACCGGCGCCGAATGGGGAAAAGCAAGATGAAGGCCATCCAGTCCGCGCAGTTGGGCCAGCAGCTCAACCTGACGCCGCAGCTGCTGCAGTCGATCCGGCTGCTGCAGCTCAATGCCCTCCAGTTGCAACTGGAGGTCACCCGTGCGCTGGAACTGAACCCGCTGCTGGAGCTGGAAGAGGAAGCCCAGGCCGAAGCCCAGGCGCCGGCCGCCGGGGACGTCGAGCCGGCTGCGGTGGCCGGCGTCGAGACCGCCGCCTTCGACGAACTGCCCGAACCCTCGATGTGGGACGTGCCCGGCGCCAGCTGGAGCGGCGAAGGCGAGGACCGCATGCAGCGGATCGCCGAGCCCGGCTCCAGCGACCCCTGCGTGCGCGTGCTGCAGGCCCTGGCCCTGGAACTGGAGCCAGCCGAGCTGGAGATCGCCGCCTTCTGGCTGGAGCACTGCGACGAGTCCGGCTACCTGGAAGGCGAACACTCCGCCCTGCTGCTGCGCGCCACCGCCCGCTTCGACGTGGCCGCCGCGCGCATCGAGGCGGTGCGCCAGCGCCTGCTGCACGGCGAGCCGGCCGGACTGGCCGCGCGCGACGTCGGCGAGTGCCTGCAGGCACAGCTGGCCGCCCTGCCCGCGCCCTGCCCCGGGCGGCCGCTGGCCGCGCGGATCCTGGAATCCTGCGTCGATGCGCTGGCCGCGCACGACCATGCCGCCATCGCCGCCCGCCTGGATGCCGACGAGGCCGATGTCGCCGAGGCGGTGCGCCTGATCCTGTCGCTGCAGCCGCGTCCGCTGCAGGAGGCGGTGGAGACGGCGGACGGCTACGTGGTCCCCGACGTGGTGGCCTGGCATGCCGACGGCCAGTGGCGGGTGGCGCTCAACCCCGCCACCGCCCCGCGCGTGGCGATCAATGCCGGCTACGAGCGCGCCCTGGCCCACGCCGGCGACGGCGAAGGCGCCGCGGCCATGCGCGAACTGCTGCAAGAGGCGCGCTGGCTGACCCGCGGCCTGTCCATGCGCTACGAGACCCTGCTGCGCACCACCCGGGTCCTGGTCGAGCGCCAGGCCGCCTTCCTTGCCCGCGGCGAGGAAGCGATCGCCCCGCTGACCCTCAAGGAAGTGGCCGACGAGATCGGCATGCACGAGTCCACCGTCTCGCGCATCACCAGCGGCAAGTACATCCAGACCCCGCGCGGCACCTTCGAGCTCAAGCAGTTCTTCGCCGTGCGCCTGGAGGGCGCCAACGTCTCCGGCGCCGCGGTGCGGGCGATGGTGAAGCGCCTGATCGAGTCCGAGCCGCCGGGCCGGCCGCTGGCCGACGACGCCATCGCTGCGCTGCTGGCGCGCCAGGGCGTGCACATCGCCCGGCGTACCGTGGCCAAGTACCGCGAACAGCTTTCCATCCCCACCGCGCGCGAGCGCCGCCGCGCCGCCGCCCCCGCCGCGCTGGCGCGCGCCGTCTGACCCCCGCCCCCCCGGAGTAGCCCGATGCGCAAGATCCGCGTCCTGCTGGTCGACGATCACGAGGGATTCATCAATGCCGTCCTGCGCCACTTCCGCAAGCTGGAGTGGCTCGAGGTGGCCGGCACCGCCGGCAACGGGCTGGAGGCGATCGAGCGCTCCGAGGCCCTGCGCCCGGACGTGGTCCTGATGGACCTGGCCATGCCCGAGATGGGCGGGCTGCAGGCCACGCGCCTGATCAAGGCCCAGGACGAGCCGCCCTTCATCGTCATCGCCTCCCATTTCGACGACGCCGAGCACCGCGAGCACGCCACCCGCGCCGGTGCCGACGGCTTCGTCAGCAAACTGTCCTACCTCCAGGAAGTGGTACCGATCCTGGAGCGCCTAGCCGGAGTCCAAGCGTCATGAGCGAATCGCGCATCCTCGTCCTCGATAGCCAGGGGCCGCGTGCCGAGCACCTGTGCGGGTTGCTCGAGTTCATGGACCTCAACCCGCGCTGGGCCGCCTCGCCGTCCGACGTCAACACCGGCCGCCAGCGCCCGAGCGACTGGATGGCGGTGGTGGTCGGCACCCTGGACGACGACGAGTCCGCGCGCGCGTTCTTCGCCTGGCTGGGCGCCGCCCAGCTGCCGCCGCCGGTGCTGCTGCTGGAGGGCGACACCGCCGCCTTCGCCGCCGCCCACGGCTTGCACGAGGCCGGGGTGTGGCCGCTGGAATCGCCGATCCGCCACGCCCAGCTGGAAGCCTGCCTGCGCCGGGCCAGCCTCAAGCGGCTGGACGCCGAGCAGCAGGCGGCCGGCGACGGCGACGGCCCGACCGGTTCCAGCCCCGCGGTGCAGCGCCTGCGCCGCATGATCGCGCAGGTGGCGCCGTTCGATACCACGGTGCTGGTGCTGGGCGAGTCCGGCACCGGCAAGGAGGTGTGCGCGCGCGCCATCCACCAGCAGTCCGCGCGCCGCGACGGCCCGTTCGTGGCCATCAACTGCGGCGCGATCCCGCCCGACCTGCTTGAAAGCGAGCTGTTCGGCCACGAGAAGGGCGCCTTCACCGGCGCGCTGACCGCGCGCAAGGGCCGCTTCGAGATGGCCGAGGGCGGCACCCTGCTGCTGGACGAGATCGGCGACATGAGCCTGCCGATGCAGGTCAAGCTGCTGCGCGTGCTGCAGGAGCGCAGCTTCGAGCGGGTGGGCGGCAACCAGACCATCAAGTGCAACGTGCGGGTGATCGCCGCCACCCACCGCAACCTCGAGGACCGCATCGCCGAAGGCCAGTTCCGCGAGGACCTGTTCTACCGGCTCAACGTGTTCCCGATCGAGATGCCGGCCCTGCGCGAGCGCGCCGAGGACCTGCCGGCGCTGGTGCAGACCATCTCCGAGCAGCTGGCCCGCTCCGGCCGCGGCGAGATCCGCTTCGCCGACGCCGCGCTGGCGGCGCTGGCCGGCTACCCGTGGCCCGGCAACGTGCGCGAGCTCACCAACCTGGTCGAGCGCCTGGCCGTGCTCAACCCGGGCGGCCTGGTGCGCCTGGAGGACCTGCCGGCCCGCTACCGCGCCCATGTCCCGGCCGGCGTCGAGCCGGTGGCGATCGTGCCCGCCACTGCCGCTGCCACCACCACGCCGGCCGCGCCGGCCGCACAGGCACCTGCCGCGGTCGAGCTGCCGGAAGACGGCCTGGACCTGCGCGAGCACATGGCGCGGATCGAGCTGAAGCTGATCCGCGAGGCGCTGGAGCGCACCCAGGGCGTGGTGGCCCACGCCGCACAGCTGCTCGGCCTGCGCCGCACCACCCTGGTCGAGAAGCTGCGCAAGTACGGCATCGAGAAGGAGCACAGCGAGGTGATGGGCTGATCCTCCGTGCCCCCCGCGCGGGCCCGTCCGGCCCGCAGGAGCGCCCCGCGATGCGGGGCGTTCGCGTTTTCCGGGCCAGCCGCGCCCGCCCCGCCGGCAGCCGGGCCGGTTTTCCGGCGCAAGGCCCCGCCGGCGCCGTGGCACACCGCTTGCATCGCCTGCGACGACACCGGCCCATGCCGCAGGGAAACCCATGACCGACTCGATCAGTTCCATCCTGTCGCAGATCCGCGCCTACCAGGGCCAGCTCGGCCAGGCCGCCGCGCGCACCGGCGACGTGGCCCGCGGCGACGCGATCCAGGGGCTGGCCGGGATGCAGGCGCCGGGGACCGCCGGCGTTTCCGGCGTGCCCAGCTTCACCCAGACCCTGGCCAATGCCATGCAGGGGGTCAATGCCGCCCAGGCCCGCGCCGGCGAACTGCAGGCCGCGTTCGAGCGCGGCGAGCCGGGCGCCGACCTGGCCCGGGTGATGGTGGCCTCGCAGCAGTCGCAGGTGGCGTTCCGCGCCACGGTGGAGGTCCGCAACCGGCTGGTGCAGGCCTACCAGGACGTCATGAACATGCCGCTGTGACCAGGGACTGACACACGATGGCGATCACTCTTTCCAAGGACAGCTTCAACCGCGAGCAGGCCACCGAGAAGGCGGCCCAGGCGGTGGTCAAGCTGCAGGAGATGCAGCTGGGCCGGAAGCTCGGCACCCTGCTGGCGATCTCGCTGGCGGTGGCGGCCGGCCTGTACGTCTTCTTCTGGTCGCAGAAGCCGCAGTACACCCCGCTGTACACCGGGCTGGACGCCAAGGCCACGGCCGAGGCCGCCGACCTGCTGCGCGCCGCGCAGATCCCGTTCAAGCTCGACCAGGCCACCGGCGCCATCTCCGTGCCGGAGGCCAACCTGCACGACGCGCGCCTGAAGCTGGCCGGCTCCGGCCTGACCGAGAGCGGCCGCCTGGGCTTCGAACTGATGGAGCGCGACCCGGGCTTCGGCGTCAGCCAGTTCGTGGAGAACGCGCGCTACCAGCACGCGCTGGAAACCGAGCTGGTGCGCACCATCGCCACCCTGCGCCCGGTGCGCGACGCGCGCGTGCACCTGGCCATCCCCAAGCCCTCGGCCTTCACCCGCCAGCGCGAGGTGGCCAGCGCCTCGGTCGTGCTGGAACTGCGCTCCGGCGCCCTGCTCGAGCGCAACCAAGTGGACGCCATCGTCCACCTGGTCGCCTCCTCGATCCCGGACCTGGCCCCGGAGCGGGTGACCGTGGTCGACCAGAACGGCCGCCTGCTCAGCAGCAACGGCCAGGACAGCGCCTCGGCCCTCAGCGCCGCCCAGTTCGAGCAGGTGCGGCGCCAGGAGACCTCGTTCAACCAGCGCATCCGCGAGCTGCTGGAGCCGCTGACCGGCACCGGCCGGGTCAACGCCGAGGTCACGGTGGACATGGACTTCTCGGTCACCGAGGAGGCCCGCGAGCTGTTCAACGCCGAGCCGCAGAAGCTGCGCAGCGAGCAGGTCAGCGAGAACACCACCGCCGGCGAGGGCCCGCAGGGCATCCCCGGCGCCACCAGCAACACCCCGCCGGGCGCGGTCGCCCAGCAGCAGGCCGACGGCCCCCCGCTGCCCGGCACCACCGCGGCCGCGCCCGCCGGCACCAGCTCGCGCAGCGCCACCCGCAACTTCGAGCTGGACCGCACCCTGCAGCACACCCGCCAGCCGGCCGGCCGCATCCGCCGGGTGACCGCCGCGGTGGTGGTCGACCACGTGCCGCGCCCCGGCCCGGACGGCAAGGTCGCCCTGCAGCCGCTGTCGGAGCAGGAGCTGGCGCGCCTGCAGGAGCTGGTGCGCCAGGCGGTGGGCTTCGACGCCGCCCGCGGCGACCAGGTCTCGGTGGTCAACGCCCCGTTCGTGCGCGACGACGCGCCGGCGGTCGAGGGGCCGAAGTGGTGGGAGGACCCGCGCGTGCGCGACGCCCTGCGCCTGCTGGTGGGAGCGGTGGTGGTGCTGGCCCTGCTGTTCGGCGTGCTGCGCCCGAGCATCCGCCAGATCGTCGCCCCGCCCGCGCCAAAGAAGGAGGAGGAAGCCGAGCCGGCCACCACCGAGGTCTCCCTGGTCGAGGACGGCGAGGACCTGCCCGCGCTGGCCGAGGACACGGCCCAGCTCGGCCTGCAGGGCCCGCAGCCGCCGGCGGCGCTGCCCTCCGATGCCTACGAGGACCGCCTGCGCAACGCCCGCGAGGCCGTGCGCGCCGACTCCAAGCGGGTCGCCCAGGTGGTGAAGGAGTGGTTGGGAAATGAAGCAGCCTAGTCTCCAGTCCGAACTGACCGGCGTGCAGCGCGCCGCCGTGCTGCTGCTGTCGCTGGGCGAGAGCGACGCGGCCGAGGTGCTCAAGCACATGAGCGCCAAGGAAGTGCAGAAGCTCGGCCTGGCGATGGCGACCATGAGCGGCATCAGCCGCGAGCAGGTCATGGACGTGATGGAGCAGTTCGAGCAAGCGCTGGAGCGGCAGACCTCGCTCGGCGTGGGCGCGGACGACTACATCCGCAACGTGCTGATCCAGGCGCTGGGCGCGGACAAGGCCGGCAGCCTGATAGACCGCATCCTGCTGGGCCGCAACACCACCGGCCTGGACACGCTCAAGTGGATGGACCCGCGCGCGGTGGCCGACCTGGTGCGCAACGAGCACCCGCAGATCTGCGCCATCGTGCTTTCCCACCTGGACCCGGACCAGGCCGCCGAGGCGCTGAAGTTCCTGCCCGACCGCGCCCGCTCGGACGTGCTGCTGCGCATCGCCACCCTCGACGGCATCCCGCCGAACGCGCTCAACGAGCTCAACGAGATCATGGAGCGACAGTTCGCCGGCAACCAGAACCTGAAGTCGTCCAACATCGGCGGCGTCAAGGTCGCGGCCAACATCCTCAACTTCCTCGACGGCGGCCAGGACCAGTCGATCCTCGGCGAGATCGGCAAGGTCGACAACGAGCTGTGCCAGCGCATCCAGGACCTGATGTTCGTGTTCGACGACCTGGTCGAGCTGGACGACCGCGAGCTGCAGACCCTGCTGCGCGAGGTCTCCGGCGAGCGCCTGGGCATCGCCCTGCGCGGCGCCGACATCAAGGTGCGCGAGAAGATCACCCGCAACATGTCCCAGCGCGCCGCCGAGATCCTGCTGGAGGACATGGAGGCGCGTGGACCGGTGCGCCTGTCCGACGTGGAGGCGGCGCAGAAGGAGATCATGACCATCGTCCGCCGCCTGGCCGATGAGGGCGTGATCAACCTCAGCGGCGGCGGCGGCGAGGAGCTGGTATGAGCACCGTCGTGCGCTGGATGGCGCCGGAGCTGGAGATCGCACCGCCCCCGGCACCGGAGCCGGAGATCGTGGAGGAAGTGCCGCTGCCGGTTCCGCCGACCCTGGAGGAGATCCAGGCCATCCAGGACGCAGCGCGCGAAGAGGGCTACCAGGCCGGCTTCGCCCAGGGGCACCAGGACGGCTTCGCCCAGGGCCAGGCCGAGGTGCGCCGGCTGACCGCGCAGATCGAGGGCATCCTCGACAACTTCACCCGCCCCCTCGCCCGCCTCGAGGACGAAGTCACCGCCGCGCTGGGCGAGCTGGCCGTGCGCATCGCCGGCAGCCTGGTGGGCCGCGCCTACGAAGCCGACCCGGCACTGCTGTCGGAACTGGTGTCCGAGGCGCTGGACGCGGTCGGCGGCGCCAGCCGCGAGGTCGAGGTGCGCCTGCACCCGGACGACATCGAGACCCTGGCCCCGATGCTGGCGCTGGTGTCCGAGGCGCGCCTGGTGCCCGACCCGACCCTGGGCCGCGGCGACCTGCGCGTGCACGCCGAGGCGGTGCGCATCGACGGCACCCTGGAGGCGCGCCTGCGCGGCGCGCTGGAAAGCGTGATCCACAAGGCCGGAGCCAGCGCATGAACCCCGCCCCCGACCGCAATCCCGCCCTCGGCGGCGCCGTGCCGGCCGACTGGCTGTCCGCGCGCAACCTGCGCCTGGCCATGCGCCTGGGCGCCCTGTCCCCGGACCCGGCCGCCGGCCGCGGCCTGATCCGCGAGGGCATCCTGCGCCGCGCCGTGGGCCTGACCCTGGAAGCCACCGGCTGCGCGGCGCCGATGGGCGCCACCTGCCGGGTGGAAGTGGCCGACGGCGGCTGGGTCGAGGCCGAGGTCGTCGGCTTTGCCGGCGACCGCACCTCGCTGATGCCCAGCGCCGAACTGCACGGCCTGCTGCCCAACGCCCGCGTGGTGCCGGTGCGCCGGCGCGGCGGCGTGGAAGTGGGCGAAGGCCTGCTTGGCCGGGTGATCGACTCCGACGGCGTGCCGCTGGACGGCAAGGGCCCGGTCCGCGCCGAGGGCAGCGTGAGCATGGCCGGCGCCGCGATCAACCCGCTGGCGCGCGAGCCCATCACCCAGCCGCTGGACGTGGGCGTGCGCGCGATCAACGCCCTGCTGCCGATCGGCCGCGGCCAGCGCGTGGGCCTGTTCGCCGGTTCCGGCGTCGGCAAGTCGACGCTGCTGGGCATGATGACCCGCTTCACCGCGGCCGACGTGATCGTGGTCGGCCTGATCGGCGAACGCGGCCGCGAAGTGCGCGACTTCGTCGAGAGCACGCTGGGCGAGGAAGGCCTGCGCCGCGCCGTGGTCGTGGCCGCCCCGGCCGACCGCCCGCCGCTGGCGCGCCTGCATGGCGCCTACCGCGCCACCGCCATCGCCGAGTGGTTCCGCGACCAGGGCCTGAACGTCCTGCTGCTGATGGACTCGCTGACCCGCTTCGCCCAGGCCCAGCGCGAGATCGGCCTGTCGGTGGGCGAGCCGCCGACCACCCGCGGTTACCCGCCGAGCGTGTTCGCCAAGCTGCCGGCGCTGGTCGAGCGCGCCGGCAACGGCGCCAAGGGCCGTGGCTCGATCACCGCCTTCTACACCGTGCTGACCGAAGGCGACGACCCGCAGGACCCGATCGCCGACGCCGCGCGCGCCATCCTCGACGGCCACATCCTGCTGTCGCGACGGATCGCCGACGCCGGCCTGTACCCGGCCATCGACGTCGAGTCCTCGGTCAGCCGCGTGGTCCAGGACATCGCCGACGAGACCTGGCGCGAGCGCATCCGCGCGCTCAAGCGCCTGGTCGCCGCCTACAACGCCAACCGCGACCTGATCGCCATCGGCGCCTACCAGCGCGGCAACGACCCGCTGGTGGACGAGGCCCTGGCGCGCTGGCCGCAGATCGTCGAATTCCTCGGCCAGGACGTGGCCCGCTCGGCCGACCTGGAACATAGCCGCCAGGCCCTGGCCGACCTGCTGCACAAGGAGAACGCCGCATGATGCAGTCCCGCCGCATCGATCCGCTGCTGCGCCGCGCGCAGGAGCACGAGGATGCCGTGGCGCGCGAGCTGGCCGAGCGCCAGCGTGCGCACGAACTGCAGGAATCGCGGCTGGAGGAGCTGCGGCGCTACGCCGCCGAGTACGCCGCCAGCCAGATGTCCGCGATCAGCCCGGCGCAGCTGGCCAACCGGCGCGCCTTCCTCGACCGCCTGGAGAGCGCGGTCGAACAGCAGAGCCGGAACGTGGACCGCAGCCGCGAGCGGCTGGAGGCCGAACGTGCCCGCCTGCTGCTGGCCAGCCGCGACAAGGCGGTGCTGGAGCAGCTGGCGGCGAGCTACCGCGCCCAGGAACGCAAGGCCGACGAGCGCCGCAGCCAGCGCGAGATGGACG
>NZ_ALIP01000119.1:0-15419 GCF_000283075.1 Pseudoxanthomonas sp. GW2 | reverse complement strand
GAACGGCCGCGGCGCGGCGCCGGGCCTCGCGCTCGGCGGCAATCCGCTCCAGCCGCGCGGCGCGCGCGCGGTGCCGCTCGCGCGCGGCCCAGGCCGTGCGCAGGCGCTGTTGCGCCGCAAGCAGCGGCGCGTCCTCCGCCGCGGCGGGCAAGGCGGGGTAGTCCATCAGCCCGGCCTGCAGCGCGGCGTCGAGGTCGCCATCGGCCAGCAGCGCGAGCAGGCGCGCGCGCTGCGCCTGGCGGGCCGGGTCCTGCATCGTCGCCATCGCCCGGTCAGCGGTTGCGGAACTGCGGGGTGCGCTTGCCGAGGAAGGCGGAGGTGCCCTCGCGCATGTCCTCGGTGGCGAACAGCAGGGCGAACTGCGCGGTCTCGAACTGCAGGCCTTCCTCGATCGCGCACTCGCCGCCGACCACCACCGCGTCCAGGACCGCGCGCAGCGCCAGCGGCGCGGCCGTGGCCAGGCTGCCGGCGAGGGTGGCGACCTCGGACTCGAGTTCCGCGGCCGGGACCACACGGTTCACCAGGCCCAGCTGAAGGGCGCGGGCGGCATCGATGGGCTTGCCGAGCAGGCACAGCTCCAGCGCCGCGGCGCGGCCGCACAGGCGCAGCAGGCGCTGGGTGCCGCCGAAGCCCGGGACCAGGCCCAGGTTGATTTCCGGCTGGCCCAGGCGCGCGCTGTCGGCGGCGATGCGCAGGTGGCAGGCCATGGCCAGTTCCAGGCCGCCGCCCAGGGCGTAGCCGTTGACCGCGGCGATCACCGGCTTGGGCATGCGCTCGATCCGGCGCATCAGGCGCTGGCCCAGCAGGGAGAACTCGCGTGCCTCGATCGGGCCGAGCTGGTTCATCTCGGCGATGTCGGCGCCGGCCACGAAGGCCTTGGGGCCGGCGCCGGTGAGTACCACCACGCGCACGGCGGTATCGGCCGACGCCGCGGCAAAGGCCGCGTCCAGCGCCTCCAGGGTCTGCCGGTCCAGGGCGTTGAGCCGCTCGGGACGGTCGATGGTGATGGTGCGGACGCCATCGGCGTCGCGGACGGTGACGGGACTGGACGCCATGGGGCTCCTTGTCGGTACGGTTCGGGAATGTGAAGGAAGCGGCGGAACTTCGCGGGTCCGCCACGGTCACAGGCCTGTCCCGCGCGCTCTGGCGCGGGCAACCAAGCGGCGGCTATCCTAGCGCGTCGAACACCCGGGGCCGACCGTCCCCCTTCCGGAGAAGAACTTGATGAAGTTGCGTCCGATCGCTGTCGCCCTTGCCGCCATGGCCGTGGCCGGCAGTGCCCTCGCCCAGGACACCACGTCCGAGAAGGGCAAGCTGAGCTACTACTTCGGCTATGACTACGGCAACAACCTTGCCGAACTGCAGGCCCGCGGCGAGCAGCTCGACGTCAATTCGGTGGTCAAGGGCCTGCAGGACGCCCTGGCCAAGAAGGAGCCGGCGATCACCGCCGAGCAGCTGCGCCCGGCCCTGGAAGCCTTCCAGAAGCGCGAGCAGGCCCGCATGCAGGAGGCCAAGGCCCAGTACGACAAGGCCGCCGCGGAGAACAAGACCCGCTCCGACCAGTTCATCGCCAGCTACAAGGGCCAGGCGGGCGTGAAGACCCTGCCCAGCGGCGTGGCCTACAAGGTGGTCGAGGCCGGCAACGGTGCCAAGCCGACCCAGGCCAGCACCGTGCAGCTGGAGGTTGCCGGTCCGTACCCCTACGGCCAGCGCCCGGAGCAGGCGCGCCCGGCACAGCAGATCCCGTCGATCAAGGTCAGCGAGGTCGAGATGGCAGCCATGCGCGAGGTCCTGCTGCAGATGCCGGCCGGCTCCAAGTGGGAAGTCGCCCTGCCGCCGGACAAGGCCTACGGCGCCGACCCGCGCACCGGCTTCCCGCCGAACGTGGCGGTGGTGTTCGAGATCAAGCTGGTGTCGGTCAAGTAATACGCGGCGGCCACCGCCGTCCGTGTTGCTGCGCCGGCTTCGTGCCGGCGCAGTCGTTTCCGGCCCTGCAGGATCCCGTGACGTGAGCGTTTACCCAGACCTGGCTACCGTTTCCAGCCCGTGCATCGGGCTGTGCCGCCTGGACCGCGACGGTCTGTGCGAAGGTTGCCTGCGCAGCGGCGAGGAAATCGGTGCCTGGAGCCGGATGGACGAGGGCCAGCGCCGGCGCCTGATGGAGGAGGTCTTGCAGCAGCGCCAGCGGCAACGCCAGGTCTTCGTGCAGCGCCTGCGCGAGCGGGACGGCCTGCAGCGGGTGCTGCACCCGTTGCGCCAGCCGCCGCGCGAGCAGGGCTGGAACCGCGACGAACTGGCCGACCTGCTCGGCCCGCATGCCCCGGCCGAGGCCGCGGTGCTGGTTGGCCTGGTCCCGCGCGTGGAGGGCACGCGGGTGCTGCTGACCCTGCGCACCGATGGCCTGCGCCACCATGGCGGCCAGGTCAGCTTCCCCGGCGGAAGGGTGGAGTCGGCGGACCGCGGCGTGCTGGCGGCGGCGCTGCGCGAGAGCCACGAGGAAATCGCGTTGCCGGTGTGCCAAGTCGCGCCGCTGGGCTACCTGGACCCGCTGCTGACCATCAGCGGCTTCCGCATCACCCCGGTGGTGGCGGCGGTCGACCCGGACTTCGTGCCGCGCCCGGAACCTGGCGAGGTGGCGCAGGTGTTCGAGGTGCCGCTGGACTACCTGATGGAGCCGGCGCGCCTGCGCCGGATCGACATGGACTACCGCGGACGCACCCGCACCGTGCTGGAGTACGACTGGCCGGAACAGCGCATCTGGGGCGCGACCGCGGCGATCCTGTACAACCTG
Source organism: Pseudoxanthomonas sp. GW2 (assembly GCF_000283075.1). Lineage (NCBI taxonomy): Bacteria > Pseudomonadati > Pseudomonadota > Gammaproteobacteria > Lysobacterales > Lysobacteraceae > Pseudoxanthomonas > Pseudoxanthomonas sp. GW2. Next base: position 12,628 of record NZ_ALIP01000119.1, on the reverse strand, counting down.
AGGAGACGCCTGGAGGAGGGAAGATGAGCGGCATGCACTGGACCACCCTGGTGGACGTGCCCGCGCTGGCGGCGCGGCTGGACGACCCCGGCCTGCGCCTGCTCGACGCGCGCGCGGTGCTGGCCGATCCGCAGGCCGGCGCCGCCGCGTTCGCGGCCTCGCACCTGCCGCGCGCGCGCCACGCCGACCTGGACCGCGACCTGTCCGACCACGACGTGCAGGGCGAAGGCCGGCATCCGCTGCCGCGCGCGGAGGATTTCGCCCGGCGCGTGGGCGCCTGGGGCATCGGCCCGGAGCACCAGGTGGTGGTCTACGACGCCGGCGACGGCAGCATGGCCGCGGCACGCGCCTGGTGGCTGCTGCGCCTGCTGGGCCATGCCCGGGTGGCGGTGCTGGACGGCGGCCTGGCCGCCTGGCGCGCTGCCGGCCTGCCCGAATCCGGCGATGGCGCCGGAGCGCCGGCGCCGCTGCCGCCGTATCCCTCGCCCGGTTACGACCAGGCCCGCATCGCCACCGCGGCGGACGGGCTGCAGCGGTTGGGCGAGCCGGCCGGCTGGCTGCTGGACGCGCGCGGTGCCGAGCGCTTCCGCGGCGAGGTCGAACCGATCGATCCGGTCGCCGGCCACGTGCCCGGCGCGGTCAACCGTCCCTTCACCCTGAACCTGCGCGATGGCCGCTTCCGCCCCGCGCAGGAACTGCGCGCCGAGCTGGAGCCGCTGCTGCATGGCTGGGCGCCGCCGGATGCGGTGCTGATGTGCGGCTCCGGCGTCACCGCCTGCCACTTGCTGCTGGCGATGGAGCACGCCGGGCTGTCCGGCGCGCGGGTCTACGCCGGGTCCTGGAGCGGCTGGATCGCCGATCCCTCGCGCCCGGTGGCGCGCAGCGCCCAGTAGGCCACCCGGCGGGCCGCAGCCCGCCGGGCCGGCATCCGGGCTCAGAGCAGCATGCCGCCGGAGGCCTCGATGCGCTGGCCGTTGATCCAGGCCGTGCCCGGGCCCAGCAGCGCGGCCACCGCGCCGCCGATGTCGTCCGGCTGGCCGACGCGTCCCAGCGGGGTCTGCGAGGCGACCCAGGCATTGAGCTGGCGGTCGTCGCGCAGGCGGCCGCCGCCGAAGTCGGTCTCGATCGCGCCCGGGGCCAGGGTGTTGACGCTGATCCGGCGCTCGCCAAGTTCGCGTGCCAGGTAGCGGGTCAGCACCTCCACCGCGCCCTTCATCGAGCCGTAGGCCGAAGTGCCGGGCATGCTGAAGCGGGCCAGGCCGCTGGAGATGTTGAGGATGCGGCCGCCGTCGGCAAGCAGCGGCAGCAGGGCCTGGGTCAGCAGGTACGGGCCCTTGAAGTGGATCCGGTACATCTCGTCCAGCTGCGCCTCGGTGGTCTCGGCGAAGGGCACGTGCAGGCCTGTGCCGGCGTTGTTGACCAGGTGCTCGAACCGCTGCCGGCCCCAGCCGGCCAGCACCTCGCGCACGCGTCCGGCGAAGGCCGCGAAGCTGCCGCTGTCGGCCACGTCCAGCGGCAGCACCGCGACCCGGCGCCCGAGCGCCTGCAGCTCGGCGGCGACGGCTTCGGCCTCGGCGGCCTTGCTGCGGTAGGTGAGGATCAGGTCGTGGCCGGCGCGGGCCAGGTGGATGGCGGCGTTGCGGCCGAGGCCGCGGCTGCCGCCGGTGATCAGGGTGACGGGGGAGGCGGGGGTATCCATGGCGAGGCTCCGTGCGTGGGGAGGAATGGGACACGCACAGGCTATTGGTGCCAGATTGGCTGATAAACTCGGCTCATCCGATTTCTTTGTTCGCCTGTGGTGAACAGTCCATGGACCAGCTCGAGTATTACCGCATCTTCCTCCGCGTCGCCGAACTTGGCGGCTTCACCCGCGCCGCCGACAGCCTGGGCCTGCCCAAGGCCAGCGTGTCCACCGCGGTGCGCCGGCTGGAGGCGGAGCTGGGCACCCAGCTGTTCCACCGCACCACGCGGCGGGTACAGCTGACCGGCGACGGCGCGCTGTTCCTGGAGCGCTGCCGCGACTTCCTCGGCGAGGCCGAGGAGCTGCAAAGCATGTTCCGGCGCGAGCCGCAGCAGCTCAGCGGCCGGGTGCGGATCGGCATGTCCGGCGGCATGGCCCGGCAGCTGGTGCTGCCGCGGCTGGGGGCGTTCCTGGAGGCGCACCCGGGGCTGCAGATCGAGCTGGGCGCCGGCGAGCGCCGGGTCGACGTGGTGCGCGAGGGCGATGACTGCGTGGTGCGTACCGGTGACGTCGTCGATCCGAGCCTGGTCGCGCGGCGCCTGGGCCTGGCGCCGGTGGTCACCTGCGCCAGTCCGGCCTACCTGGAGCGCCACGGCATGCCGCGCACGCTGGAGGACCTGGCCTCCCACCGCCTGGTGCAGTTCGCGGTGGCCTTCGGCCAGAAGCCGGAGGGGTTCGAGTACCCGCTGCCCGGCGGCGGCCATGCCAGCCTGGAGCTGCCGGGTGCGGTCATCGTGGACAACGGCGAGGCCTATGTCGGCGCGGCCCTGGCCGGGCTGGGCCTGATCCAGCTGCCGCGCTTCGGCGTGCGCGAGGCGCTGGCCGACGGCCGCCTGGTCGAGGTGCTGCCGCAGCTGCCGGCCGCGCCGATGCCGGTCAGCCTGCTGTATCCGCTGCAGCGGCACATGCCGCGCCGGGTGCGCGAGGTGATGGACTGGCTGGCCCAGGTGCTGGCCGAGCACCTGGAGCCGTGGCCGGGCTGAGCGCTCAGGCCTTGCCGAGCTTCGCCAGCAGGGCGCGCAGGCCGGCCTGGGTGTCCGGCTCGTACCAGCCGTCGACGAAGCGGTCCAGGTGCAGGTGGTCCGGGTCCAGCGCGCGCACCAGGTCGGCGCGGGCCAGGGCGCGGGTCTGCAGCATCGGCGCGCGCGGCAGGCGCAGCAGCGGCTCCAGCCAGGCCAGGGCGCGCGGCACCACTTCCTCCACCGCGACCAGCTCGTCGACCAGGCCGATGCGCAGCGCTTCCTGGTCCGGAACCATGGCCCCGGCGACCAGCAGGCGCTCGGCGCGGTGGTGGCCGACCACCCGCCGCATCAGCTGCTGCGCGCCATCGGGCACGGCCAGGCCGACCTGGGTCTCGTTCATGCCGATGGCGAACGGTCTGGCTGGATCCGGCGAGCGCGCCATGATCCGGTAGTCGCAGCACAGCGACAGCACGCAGCCGCCGGCCGGTGCATGTCCGGTGACCGCCGCCACCACCGGGATGCGCAACCCGGCCAGCGCGCGCGCCGCGCCGAAAAACGCGCCCCAGGCCGCCTGCAGGGCGTGGCGGTCCTCGCCCAGCGACATCAGGTAGGGCACGTCCAGGCCGGCGGAGAACATGCCCGGCGCGCCGGACACCACCACCGCGTCCATGTCCTCGGCCACCGCGGTCTCCAGGCCGGCGATCAGCGCCCGGCACAACGCCGGATCCAGCGCGTTGACCGGCGGGCGCGCCAGGCGCAGTTCGCGGATGCGGCCGTGGTCGATGGTCTGCACGAAGGCGTTCATGGGCGGTCCGGTGGCATGCGTATGGGGCGGCTATGATAGGGGCCATGGACATCCGACGACTGCTCCCGATCGCCATCGCGGCCGCCTTGGCCGCGCTCCCCGCCGCCACCCGCGCCGCCACCCGCGCCGCCACGCCCGCATCGGACGATGCGAAGGCCGCTTGCGTGGTGATGGAGGACGGCTGGATCCGGCTGTCGCCGGTGCCGCAGCCGCGCATGCTGGCCGGCTTCGGCCGCATCGCCAACCACTGCGGCGAGGCGGTGGCGGTGGTCGGCGCACGCAGCCCGGCGTTCGCCGAGGTCAGCGTGCACGAGACCACCCAGGTCGACGGCCTCAGCCGCATGCGCGAGCTGGAGCGGCTGCCGCTGCCGGTGCACGGCGAGGCGGTGCTGCAGCCGGGCGGCCTGCACCTGATGCTGATGCAGCCGGGCAAGGCCCTGGCCGAGGGCGAGCGCGTGCCGCTGGTGCTGCTGCTGGCCGACGGCCGCGAGGTGCCGGTGGAGCTGGCCGTGCGCCGCGCCGCGCCCGGGCCGGCCGCGGCCGACCCGCACGCGCACCACCATCACTGAGCCGCCCCGCGCGGGGCGTGCCACATGGCTCCAGGCCCAAGCCGCGGCCTGAAGGGAGGGGAGGCATGAGCGAATCGAAGGGCTGGCCACGTTCGATCCTGCTGGCCAGCGACCTGGACGCGCGCAGCGACCGCGCGCTGGACCGCGCGCTGCAGCTGGCCCGGGCCTGGGACGCGCGCCTGGTGGTGGCCAACGTGGTCGACGCCAACGCGGTCGAGGCCCACGCCATGCTGGTCCGCGATCCGCCGGACTGGTACCGCGGCAGCGACCCGGTGCACGCGGCGGAGAAGCAGCTGCGCGACGACGCGGCCGCGCGCGGCGTCGACGTTACCTTGCGGGTCGAGCAGGGCGGCCGGGTCGCCGAGCGCCTGCTGGAAGTGGCGCACGAGGAAGGCTGCGGCCTGGTGGTCACCGGCGTCGCCCGGCAGGAGCCGTTGGGCCGGCTGGTGCTGGGTTCGACCGTGGACCAGCTGGCGCGGCGCTCGCCCTTGCCGGTGCTGGTGGTGCGCCGGCGCACGCACGGGCCGTACCGGCGCATGGCCGTGGCCAGCGACTGGTCGGCGGCCTCGGCGCATGCGTTCCGCACCGCGGCGGCGCTGTTCCCGGATGCCGCGATCAGCGTGCTGCACGGCTACGAGGCGCCGCTGGCCGGGCTGGCCGACGCCGCCCGCGACCAACTGCGGGCCGCCGCGCGCAGCCGCGCCGAAGCCGAGGGCCGGGCCTTCATCGCCGCGTGCGAGCCGCCCGGCGGCGCCAGCGCGGTCAGCCTGGTGGCCGAGCGCGGCGACCCGTCCCTGCTGCTGCGGCTGTACGCCGCGCAGTTCCCGGTCGACCTGGCGGTGGTCGCCTCGCGCGGGCGCAGCGCGATGGCCGACGTGCTGCTGGGCAGCGTGGCCCAGCGCCTGCTCGAGACCTCGCCGGTGGACATGCTGGTGGTGCGCGACCCGGGCGCGCGCTGAGGCCCGCCGCGCCCGGCAGGCGCGGCGTTCCCGGAAAACGAAGGCGGAGCCGGCGCCCGGCCGGCGCCGGACAGGCGGTCAGGCCGCGGCGGCGCGGATCGCGTCCGGCAGCGGCGCGCTGCGGCCGGTCTGGGTGTCCATCCAGACCACCACCACGTTGCCGTCCGAGTACAGGATGCGCTCGTCCTTCTGGTCGAGGATGCGGTGGCCGATGGTGACGCTGCTGTTGCCCAGGCGCTCGACGAACAGCTCCACGACGATGTCGTTGGGCCACACGATCGGCGCGCGGTAGTTGACGTTGGTGGCGGCCACGACCGGGGCGATGCGGTCGCTCATGGACACGCCCGGCACGCCCTGCATCCAGCGCACGCGCGCTTCTTCCAGGTAGGACACGTACTTGGCGTTGTTGACGTGGCCCATGGCGTCCATGTCGCGCCAGCGCACGCTGATCGGCACGCGCGCCAGCAGGCGCGGCTGCGGGGTGGGGGAGGTTGCGGTCATGCGGTCCTGCTCTTGGTTTTCCTTGCCGGGGCCTTCTTTGCCGCGCTCTTGCGCGGCGGCAGCACCGGATCCTTCGCCACGGCGGCGGGCTTGCTGCCGCGCGGCGTCTTCGTTTCCGGCAGCAGCTTGGCCAGGAAGCGGCCGGTGTGCGAGGCCGGGTTGGCGGCGATCTCCTCCGGCGTGCCGGTGGCGATGATCTGGCCGCCGCGGTGGCCGCCCTCCGGACCGAGGTCCACGATCCAGTCGGCGGTCTTGATCACGTCCAGGTTGTGCTCGATCACCACCACGGTGTTGCCCTCGTCGCGCAGCCGGTGCAGCACGCCCAGCAGGTGCTCGATGTCGTGGAAGTGCAGGCCGGTGGTCGGCTCGTCGAGGATGTACAGGGTGCGGCCGGTATCGCGCCGCGACAGCTCCTTGGACAGCTTCACGCGCTGCGCCTCGCCGCCGGACAGGGTGGTCGCGCTCTGGCCGAGCTTGACGTAGCTCAGGCCCACGTCGACCAGGGTCTCCAGCTTGCGGGCGATGGGCGGGACGTTCTCGAACAGCCGCAGCGCGTCCTCGACCGTCATCTCCAGCACGTCGTGGATGCTGTGGCCCTTGTACAGGATGTCCAGGGTCTCGCGGTTGTAGCGCTTGCCGCCGCACACGTCGCAGGGCACGTACACGTCCGGCAGGAAGTGCATCTCGACCTTGATCAGGCCGTCGCCCTGGCAGGCCTCGCAGCGGCCGCCGCGCACGTTGAAGCTGAAGCGGCCCGGCGAGTAGCCGCGTGCGCGCGCCTCCGGCACCTGCGCGAACAGCTCGCGCAGCGGGGTGAACAGGCCGGTGTAGGTGGCCGGGTTGGAGCGCGGGGTGCGGCCGATCGGGGACTGGTCGATGTCGACGATCTTGTCGAACAGGTCAAGGCCCTCGACCTCGCGGTACGGCGCCACCGGGTGCGAGGCGCCGTTGATCTCGTTGGCCGCCAGCGCGAACAGGGTGTCGTTGATCAGGGTCGACTTGCCCGAGCCGGACACGCCGGTGACGCAGGTGAACAGCCCGGCCGGGATCTCCAGGTCGACGTCCTTGAGGTTGTTGCCGCTGGCGCCGTACAGGCGCAGGGTCATCTTCGGGTTCGGCTTGTGGCGCCTGGCCGGCACCTCGATCCTGCGCTTTCCGGACAGGTACTGGCCGGTCAGCGAGCGCGGCGAGCGCACCAGGTCCTCCAGGGTGCCCTGGCCGACCACCTCGCCGCCGTGCACGCCGGCGCCGGGGCCGATGTCCAGCACGTGGTCGGCGGCGCGGATCGCATCCTCGTCGTGCTCGACCACGATCACCGTGTTGCCCAGGTCGCGCAGGCGGGTGAGGGTGCCCAGCAGGCGCTCGTTGTCGCGCTGGTGCAGGCCGATGGAGGGCTCGTCGAGCACGTACATCACGCCCACCAGGCCGGCGCCGATCTGGCTGGCCAGGCGGATGCGCTGGGCCTCGCCGCCGGACAGGGTGTCTGCCTTGCGCTCCAGGGTCAGGTAGTCCAGGCCGACGTCGACCAGGAAGCCCAGCCGCTCGTTGATCTCCTTGACGATCTTGGCCGCGATCTCGCCGCGCCAGCCCGGCAGCTTCAGGTCGCGGAAGAAGGCCAGGGCCTCGTCGATCGGCATCACCACCAGCTCGGGCAGGGCGCGGTCGGCGACGAACACGTTGCGCGCGGCCCGGTTGAGCCGGGCGCCGCCGCACTCGGGACAGGCGCGCTCGGAGATGTACTTGCCCAGCTCCTCCTGCACCGCCGCCGACTCGGTCTCGCGGTAGCGGCGCTCGAGGTTGTTGATGATGCCCTCGAAGCGGTGCTTGCGCTGGGTGCGGCCGCCGGCCTCGGTGAGGTAGGTGAAGGTGATCACCTCGTCGCCGCTGCCGTACAGGATCGCCTGCTGCACGTGCTCGGGCAGCTGGTTCCACGGGGTGTCCGGGTCGAAGCGGTAGTGCCTGGCCAGCGAGTTGATCAGCTGGAAGTAGTAGGCGTTGCGGCGGTCCCAGCCGCGCACCGCGCCGGCGGCCAGCGACAGCTCCGGGTGCGCGACCACCCGTGCCGGGTCGAAGAACTCGGCCATGCCCAGGCCGTCGCAGGATGGGCAGGCGCCCATCGGCGCGTTGAACGAGAACAGCCGCGGCTCCAGGTCCGGCAGCGAGTAGTCGCACACCGGGCAGGAGTACTTGGACGAGAACAGCTGCGGCGGCGCGTCCGGGTTGTCCAGCGACATGACCATGGCCATGCCGTCGCCCAGCTTGAGCGCGGTCTCGAACGACTCGGCCAGGCGCTGCTTGATGTCCTCGCGCGGGCGGAAGCGGTCGATCACCGCCTCGATGGTGTGCTTCTGGCGCAGGGCCAGGGCCGGCACCGCGTCGATCTCGTGCAGGGTGCCGTCGACCCGCACCCGGACGAAGCCCTGGGCGCGCAGCTGCTCGAATACCTGCACGTGCTCGCCCTTGCGCTCGCGCACCACCGGGGCCAGCAGCATCCAGCGCTGCTCCGGGTCCAGGGCCAGCACCTGGTCGACCATCTGGCCCACGGTCTGGGCCTCCAGCGGGTAGCCGTGGTCCGGGCAGCGCGGGATGCCCACCCGCGCGTACAGCAGGCGCAGGTAGTCGTAGATCTCGGTGATGGTGCCGACGGTCGAGCGCGGGTTGTGCGAGGTCGACTTCTGCTCGATCGAGATGGCCGGGGACAGGCCCTCGATGTGGTCGACGTCCGGCTTCTCCATCACGCTGAGGAACTGCCGGGCGTAGGCCGAGAGCGACTCCACGTAGCGCCGCTGGCCCTCGGCGTAGATGGTGTCGAACGCCAGCGACGACTTGCCGGACCCGGACAGGCCGGTGATCACGATCAGCTTGTCGCGCGGCAGGTCGACGTCGATGTTCTTGAGGTTGTGGGTCCGCGCGCCGCGGATCTTGATGGCATCCATCAGTGGGGGCTCTGCGGAGGCAATGCGCCAGCGTAAGGGAACGCCCGATTTGGGGGCAACGGGCCGCGCCCGCAACCCGCCCGGCGGCGGGCCGGGGCCGCTGTTCAGGTCCATGGGGGTGGCTTGACCCGGGCCTGGCCGGACCCCTACAATTCCGCTTCTGTCCGCCCATCCGCGGGCAGGGTTGACCACAATAACAACAGAGGAATGCCTGGTCATGTACGCAGTTCTGGTAACCGGCGGTAAGCAGTACCGCGTGGCGCAGGGCGAGAAGCTCCGCGTCGAGAAGCTCGAGGCCGAGGCCGGCTCCGAGATCAAGTTCGACAACATCCTGCTGCTGGGCGACAGCGACGGGATCAAGGTCGGTGACGCCCTCAAGGGCGCGAGCGTGACCGCGAAGGTCGTCGGCCACGGCCGCGCCGACAAGGTCAAGATCATCAAGTTCCGCCGCCGCAAGCACCACATGAAGCGGCAGGGCCACCGCCAGCACTACACCGAAATCGAAATCACCGGCATCGCCGGCTAATCAGTAGGGAGATCCCGTCATGGCACACAAAAAGGGCGTAGGCTCCTCGCGCAACGGCCGCGATTCCAATCCGAAGTACCTGGGCGTGAAGGTGTTCGGCGGCCAGGCCGTCGAAGCCGGCAACATCATCGTCCGCCAGCGCGGCACCCAGTTCCACCCGGGCGCCGGCGTCGGCCTGGGCCGCGACCACACGCTGTTCGCGCTGGTCGACGGCAAGGTCCAGTTCACGACCAAGGGTCCGGCCAAGCGCCGCACCGTCAGCGTCGTCGCTGAAGCCTGATTGCTGGCCGCGCCTGGCGCGGCCGGACCGCACGGCAGGCCCCGCTTAGGCGGGGCTTTCCGTTTCTGGGGCACCCGCGGCCCGCGCCGGGCCGGGCCGGGCCGGCTAGACTGTGCCCCGTCGCATTCCCCCTCCCGAGTCCTGCTGCCCCATGAAACTGGTCGACGAAGCTGAAATCGAGGTGATCGCCGGCAATGGCGGCAACGGATGCGTCGGCTTCCGCCGCGAGAAGTTCATCCCGCTGGGCGGTCCGGACGGCGGCGACGGCGGCGATGGCGGCAGCGTCTGGCTGGTCGCCGACGAGAACCTCAACACCCTGGTCGACTTCCGCCACGAGCGCCGCTTCCGCGCCCAGCGCGGGCAGAACGGCATGGGCCGGCAGATGTACGGCAAGGGCGGCGAGGACCTGTTCATCACCGTCCCGGTCGGCACCGTGGTGACCAACGTCGAGACCGACGAGGTCATCGGCGACCTGACCGCGCACGGCCAGCGCCTGCTGGTGGCCCGCGGCGGCAAGGGCGGCCTGGGCAACATGCACTTCAAGAGCTCGACCAACCGCGCCCCGCGCCAGGCGACCCCGGGCGAGCCGGGCGAGCAGCGCACGCTGAAGCTGGAGCTGAAGCTGCTGGCCGACGTCGGCCTGCTGGGCTTCCCCAATGCCGGCAAGAGCACCTTCGTGCGCGCGGTCTCCGCCGCCACCCCGAAGGTGGCGGATTATCCGTTCACCACTCTCTATCCGAACCTGGGCGTGGTCAGCGTCGAGCCGCACCGCAGCTTCGTGATCGCCGACATCCCGGGCCTGATCGAGGGCGCCGCCGACGGCGCCGGCCTCGGCGCGCAGTTCCTGCGCCACCTGCAGCGCACCCGCCTGCTCCTGCACCTGGTCGACATCGCGCCGATGGACGGCTACGAGGGCGTGGAGGTCATGTCCCCGGTCGACCAGGTGCGCGCGATCGAGCGCGAACTGGAGCGGCACGATCCCGGGCTGCTGGCCAAGCCGCGCTGGCTGGTGCTGAACAAGGCCGACCTGATGTTCGAGGACGAGGCCCGCGAGCGTGCGCAGGCCATCGTCGCCGAGCTGGGCTGGACCCAGCCCTGGTTCCTGGTCTCGGCCCTGGGCCGCGAGGGCACCTGGCCGATCATGCAGCAGGTGATGGGTTTCCTGGACCGGCAGCGCCACGCTGAAGCCGAGGCCGATGAAGATGCATCGGCCTGAGTCTGGATTCCGCGCAACGAAAAACCCGGCCGAAGCCGGGTTTTTCGTATGCCTGGCTGGCGCGGAAGGGCCGGCGCGCGCTGCGCGGCCCGCCCTCCGCCAGGGATCAGGCGGCGGCCTTGATGGCCTTGATGCGCGCGGTCAGGCGGCTCTTGTGACGGGCGGCCTTGTTCTTGTGGATCAGGCCGCGGGCGCTGAAGCGGTCCAGCAGCGGCTGGGCGATGGCGAAGGCGGCCTCGGCGCCGGCGGCGTCGTTGGCGTCCAGGGCCTTGAGGACCTTCTTGACGGCGGTGCGGAGCTGCGAGCGCTGGGCGGTGTTGCGCGCGTTGCGCACGACCGTCTGCTTGGCGCGCTTCTTGGCGGACTTGATGTTGGCCACGGCGGTGGATTCCTGAAAAACGGGTACGAAAACGGTATGGTGGAGTACAGCGAACGCGAAATTATGGTTTATTCAAGGGCTTGGGTCAACCGTTGTGGTCGGCCCGCCGTAGACGGCCCGGAGGCCGGTCGATGAGCGGCTCCCGCCTGTTGCGTTCCGCGTCACTGTTCAGCTCCCTGACCTTCGTCTCCCGGGTGTCGGGCCTGGTGCGCGACCAGGTCTACGCCATCGTGTTCGGCGCCAGCCCGGCAATGGACGCGTTCATCGCCGCGTTCCGCATCCCCAATTTCATGCGCCGGCTCTCGGCCGAGGGCTCGTTCTCGATGGCCTTCGTGCCGGTGCTGGCCGAGTACAAGGAGAAGTACGGCGCCGACGCGGTCCGTGCCCTGGTCGACCGCGTGACCGGTGCCCTGCTGGCCGCCCTGCTGGTGCTGGTGGCCGCGGTCCTGCTGTTCGCGCCCTGGGTGGGGCGGCTGCTGGTCCCGGGATTCGTCGAGGAGCCGGAGACCTACGCGCTGTTCGTGGAGATGCTGCGCATCACCTTCCCGTACGCGCTGTTCATCTCCCTGGCCTCGCTGGCCGGCGGCATCCTCAACACCTGGCAGCGCTTCGGCGTGCCGGCCCTGTCGCCGGTGCTGCTGAACCTGGCGCTGATCGCCGCCGCGGTGGTCGGCGGGCACTGGCTGGGTGGTTCGGTGAAGGTGCTGGCCTGGGGCGTGCTGGTGGCCGGCATCCTGCAGCTGGCCTTCCACCTGCCGGCGCTGGCGCAGCTGGGGCTGCTGCCGCGGCCGCGCCTGGACCTGGCCCATGCCGGCGTGCGCCGGGTGATGACGCTGATGGTGCCGACCCTGTTCGGTTCCTCGGTGGTGCAGTTCAACCTGCTGATCAATACCCAGCTGGCCTCGCTGCTGGTCGGCGGCAGCATGACCTGGCTGTACTACAGCGACCGCCTGCTGGAGTTCCCGCTGGGCATGTTCGGGGTGGCGATCGGCACCGTGATCCTGCCGCACCTGTCCTCGCGCCACGCCAGCGCCGACCCGGACGGGTTCTCGCGCGGCCTGGACTGGGGCTTCCGCCTGTGCGTGCTGATCGGCGTGCCGGCCACCCTGGGCCTGGTGCTGTGCGCCCGGCCGCTGGTGGCCACCCTGTTCCAGTACGGCGAGTTCGGCGCGGAAGACGCGCGCATGAGCGCGCTGAGCCTGGTCGCGCAATCGCTGGCGGTGCCGGCCTTCCTGCTGGTGAAGGTGCTGGCCCCGGCCTTCTATTCGCGCCAGGACACCCGCTCCCCGGTGCGCGCGGCGGTGTTCGCGGTGCTGGTCAACGTCGCCAGCACCCTGCTGTTCTTCGCCCTCCTGCTGTACGCCACCGACACCGGCCGCCAGGCGCTGGCCGCCGCCGGCGGCAGCGCGGTGGCGGCCCTGGGCACGGTGCGCGGCGCCCATGCGCTGCTGGCGCTGGCGGTGGCGGTGGCCGGCTGGACCAATGCCCTGCAGCTGGCCTGGATGCTGCGCCGCGCCGGGGTCTACCGGCGCCAGCCCGGCTGGGGCCGCCTGCTGCTGCAGGTCGGCGCCGGTGCGCTGGCCCTGGCCGTGGTGGTGCTGGGACTGGGCTGGCTGTGGCCGGACTGGTCGGCCTGGGCCTGGTGGGAGCGCGCGTGGCGGCTGGCGGTGATGGTCGGCGCCGGCGCGGCGGCCTATGGCGCGCTGCTGCTGGCCCTGGGCCTGCGCCCGCGCGAGTTGCGCGGCTGAGGCGGG
>NZ_ALIP01000118.1:0-32781 GCF_000283075.1 Pseudoxanthomonas sp. GW2 | reverse complement strand
CAGGTCGAGCCGCACCCGGTCTCGGGCCTGCCCACGCTGCGCCTGCGCACCGCCGCGGCCGGCGCGGAAGCGGCACGCTAGCGCGCCGCCCGCGGCGGCGACGCACGCGACCGCGCACGCGCAGCGCGTGCCGGGCGACAATGCGCGTCCCCCGTTGTACCTGGAGACGCGCATGACCAGCCTCGCCGGCAAGACCCTGTTCATCACCGGTGCCTCGCGCGGCATCGGCCTGGCCATCGCCCTGCGCGCGGCGCGCGACGGCGCCAACGTCGCCATCGCCGCCAAGTCCGCGGTGCCCAACCCGAAGCTGCCGGGCACCATCCATACCGCGGCCGAAGCGGTGGACGCCGCCGGCGGCCGCGGCCTGGCGCTGAAGTGCGACATCCGCGAGGAAGACCAGGTGCAGGCCGCGGTGGCGGCCACGGTGGACGCCTTCGGCGGCATCGACATCCTGGTCAACAACGCCAGCGCGATCTGGCTGCGTGGCACCCTGGACACGCCGATGAAGCGCTTCGACCTGATGCAGCAGGTCAACGCCCGCGGCAGCTTCCTCTGCGCCCAGGCCTGCCTGCCGCACCTGCTGCAGGCGGCCAACCCGCACATCCTCACCCTGGCGCCGCCGCCGTCGCTGGATCCGAAGTGGTGGGGGCCGCACACCGGCTACACCCTGGCCAAGATGGGCATGAGCTTCGTCACCCTGGGCCTGGCCGCGGAGTTCGGGCCGAAGGGCGTGGCGGTCAACGCGCTGTGGCCGCGCACGCTCATCGCCACCGACGCGCTGAACATGATCCCCGGCGTGGATGCCGGCAACGGCCGCCGCCCGGAGATCATGGCCGATGCCGCGCACGCGATCCTGGTGCGCCAGGCGGCCGGTTTCAGCGGCCGCTTCCTGATCGACGACGAGGTGCTGGCCGAGGCCGGCGTGACCGACCTGTCCGGCTATGCCGTCGATCCGTCCAAGCCGCTGCTGCCGGACCTGTTCCTGGACTGAGTCGCGCCGCGCGCGCCGCCGCCGGCCGCGGCGCGCTCCTACAATGGCCGGCCCCCTTTTCGTTACGGAAACACCATGAAGTACCTGCACGCGATGATCCGGGTCCACGACCTGGAAAAGACCAGCCGCTTCTTCACCGAGGGCCTGGGCCTGAAGCAGACCCGGCGCATGGACAACGAGGCCGGGCGCTACACCCTGGTCTACTTCGGCGCCCCGGAGAACCCGGAGGCGGAGATCGAGCTGACCTACAACTGGCCGCCGGAGGACGGTTCGGCACCGGAGGACTACGGCAGCGCCCGCAACTTCGGCCACCTGGCCTTCGAGGTCGACGACATCTACGCCATCTGCGCGCACCTGCAGTCCATGGGCGTGACCATCAACCGCCCGCCGCGCGACGGCCGCATGGCCTTCGTCCGCACCCCGGACCTGATCTCGATCGAGCTGCTGCAGAAGGGCGAGGCCCTGCCGCCGGCCGAGCCGTGGGCGTCGATGCCCAATACCGGCACCTGGTAAGCGCACGAGTGCGGTCCGGCGGGGCACGCGTCCCCGCCGGACCGTCGCATCAGTCCGCAGCAGCCCGTGCCGGCCGTGCCAGGCTGAGGGCAATGGTCGTTGCCAGGATCGTGCCGACCGCACCCAGCGACCACAGCACCGGGATCTTGTAGAGGTCGACCAGCAGCATCTTGGCGCCTATGAACACCAGCACCACGGCCAGGCCGTAGGGCAGCAGGTGGAAGCGCTCGGCCATCCCCGCCAGCAGGAAGAACATCGCGCGCAAGCCCAGCACCGCGAACACGTTGGACGTCAGCACGATGAACGGGTCCAGGGTGATGGCGAAGATCGCCGGGATCGAATCCACCGCGAAGATCACGTCGGTGATGCCGATCATCACCACCACGATGAACAGCGGGGTGAACCTGCGCCGGCTGCCGCGTCCCAGCCACATCGCGTTGCCATGATAGCGGCGCACGAACGGCACGTGCGTGGTCATCCAGCGCAGTACCGGATTCTTCCCCAGGTCCGGCTCCTCGCCCGCGGCGCTCCACATCTTCGCGCCGGTCAGCAGCAGGAAGGCGCCGAACACGTAGAGCAGCCAGTGGAACTGGGCCAGCAGCGCGGCGCCGGCGAAGATCAGGATCGCGCGCAGCACGATCGCCAGCAGGATGCCGATCACCAGTACGCGCTGGCGCAGTTGCTCCGGCACGGCGAAGTAGGTCATCAGCATCAGGAACACGAAGATGTTGTCGACCGCCAGCGCCTTCTCGACCAGGTAGCCGGTCAGGAATTCCAAGCCGATGCGCCGTGCCTCTTCCGGACCGGCCGACTGGCCGACGTACCACCACAGGGCGAGGTTGAAGAGCAGGGCCAGGGCTACCCAGCCCAGGCTCCACCACGCCGCTTCCCTGAACGTGACCTTGTGCGCGCCGCCGTGGCGCATCAGCAGCAGGTCGGCCACCAGCGCCAGCAGCACCAGGCCGGAGAATCCGGCCCACAGCCAGACGTTGCCTATCGTTTCCATCATCAATGTTCCGGGCAGGAGTAAGGACGGCCGCGGAAGCTGGCGGCGCGGAACCCTGCTCTGGGAACCGGGGACACACCTTCGCCGTCGCGGCGAAGGTCTTGCTCACGGCCCTGGGCCGCCGTGGGACCGGGGCATCGGAATGCCCGAAATGACGGCCGTCACGCTGGGGAGCTACTCCCCTTCGGCGGCGATTGTGCGGGCCGGCATGTGAACGGTCAAACCACCGGCGCAGCCTGCGCGCGGGATGTGCCTTCCGCGCGTCGGCCGCGCTTGCCGGCCGGTGGTGCCGCGTACTGGGCCCGTGCGGACGCGCTCAGCCGCCCGCCAGTGCCTGCTCCAGGTCGGCGACCAGGTCGTCGGCGTGCTCCAGGCCCACCGACAGCCGCAGCAGGCCGCCGGGCGTGGTCGAGGCCGGGCCTTCGATCGAGGCGCGGTGCTCGACCAGCGATTCGGTCGAACCCAGCGAGGTGGCATTGGTGAACAGGCGCATGCGCGAAGCCACGGCCAGAGCCGCCTCGCGTCCGCCGGCTACCTCGAACGACAGCATGCCGCCGAAGTCGCGCATCTGCGCCGCGGCCACCGCGTGCTGCGGATGCGAGGCCAGGCCGGGGTAATGCACCGCCGACACCTTCGCATGGCCGGCGAGGAACTCCGCCACCCGGCGCGCGTTGCGGCAGTGCCAGTCCATCCGCGCCGGCAGCGAGCGCACGCCGCGCAGGATCATCCACGCCGCGAACGGCGAGGCGGTGGCCCCGCCCAGCAGGCGCAGCTGGTGGCAGGCGGCGGCGTGTTCGCCGTCCTCGGCGAAGGCCAGTACTCCCCCCATCACGTCGCCATGGCCGCCCAGGTACTTGGTGGCCGAATGCAGGACGATGTCCGCGCCCAGCGCCAGCGGCTGCTGGATCACCGGCGGGGCGAAGGTGCCGTCCACCAGCAGGCGCGCGCCGGCCTGGTGGGCAATGGTCGCCAGCGCGGCGATGTCGCTGACCTTCAGCAGCGGGTTGGACGGGGTCTCCGCCCACAGCAACGCGGTGTTGGGCCGTAGCGCGGCGCGCACCGCGTCCAGGTCGGTGAAGTCGACGATGGTGCATTCCAGGCCCCAGCGCGGGAACTGCTGCGCGGCCAGGACCCGGAACGAGAAATAGCTGTCGTCGCACAACAGCACGTGGCTGCCCGGCGGCAGCGCCTGCAGCGCGGTGGCGCCGGCGGCCATGCCGGTGGGGAACAGCAGCGCCCGCTTCGCACCTTCCAGCGCCGCCAGCACCTGCTCGGTCTCCTGCTGGGTCGGGTTGTCGTAGCGCTGGTACAGGAAGCCCTGCGGCAGCTGGCCGTCGGGCGTGTGCTCGAAGGTGGTGGCCAGCTGCAGCGGCGGCGACAGCGCGCCGCTGGCCGGGTCGGGACGGCTGCCGGCGCGGGCGGCGAGGGTTTCGATGCGGGACATGGCGGTCGGTCGTTGGGAGCGGAGGCGCCGCTGCGCGGCAGCCCGATGATACGCGAGCCCGGCACCGGTCCGGCGACGGCGTGGCGGCATCGCCGAACGAGGCGGATAATGGCCCACCGGCCCCGTGCCGGCCTTCTTCCACGGATATTCCACTGCCATGAACGCCACGACGCCGGCTGCCGGCGACACCGCCTCCCTGATCGACCTTGGCCACCGCTATTTCCTGCCCGTGTACCGGCAGCGCGAGCTGGTGCTGGAGCGAGGCCAGGGCGCGCGACTGTGGGACAGCGAGGGCCGCGAGTACGTGGACTTCGCCGCCGGCATCGCCGTGTGCGGCCTCGGCCACAACGACCCGGACCTGCATGCGGCCCTGGTCGAGCAGGCAGGCAAGCTCTGGCACACCAGCAACATCTTCTTCAGCGAGCCGCCGCTGCGCCTGGCCGAGGAGCTGGTGACCGCCAGCCGCTTCGCCGAGCGCGTGTTCCTGTGCAATTCCGGCGCCGAGGCCAACGAGGCCGCGATCAAGCTGGTGCGCAAGTGGGCCACTGCCCAGGGGCGTCCGCCGCAGCAGCGGGTGATCGTCACCTTCCGTGGCAGCTTCCATGGCCGCACCCTGGCCGCGGTCACCGCCACCGCCCAGCCGAAGTACCAGGAAGGCTACGAGCCGCTGCCCGGCGGTTTCCGCTATGTCGCCTTCAACGACATCGTGCAGCTGGAGACGGCGATGGCCGCCGGCGACGTGGCCGCGGTGATGCTGGAGCCGGTGCAGGGCGAGGGCGGCGTGATGCCGGCCGCCTCCGGCTTCCTCAAGCAGGTGCGCGCGCTGTGCGACAAGCACAATGCACTGCTGGTGCTGGACGAGATCCAGGCCGGCATGGGCCGCACCGGCACCCTGTTCGCGCACTGGCAGGACGACGTGGTCCCGGACATCGTCACCCTGGCCAAGGCCCTGGGCGGCGGCTTCCCGATCGGCGCCATGCTCGCCGGCCCGAAGGTCGCCGAGGCCATGGGCTTCGGCGCCCACGGCACCACCTTCGGCGGCAATCCGCTGGCGGCGGCGGTGGCGCGCGTGGCCCTGCGCAAGCTGGCCTCGCCGCAGATCGCGGCCAACGTCTCGCGCCAGTCGCACGCGCTGCGCGAGGGCCTGGCGGCGATCGGCGGGGAGTTCGGCGTGTTCGCCCAGGTGCGTGGCCGCGGCCTGATGCTGGGCGCCGTGCTCAACTCCGAATACGCGGGCCGCGCCGGCGAGATCCTCGACCTGGCCGCGCACGAGGGCCTGCTGCTGCTGCAGGCCGGCCCGGACGTGCTGCGCCTGGTGCCGGCGCTGAACATCACCGACGCCGACGTGGCCGAGGGCCTGGCGCGGCTGCGCAAGGCCATCGCCAAGTTCGTCGCCTGACTGGCGAGGGGCGCCGCAAGCGCGCCCCCAGGCCGCCGGGCGGTGTCGCAGGATGCTGGGCAGCCGCCCCAGCGGGTCGCGCACGAAGAAGCGGCGCACGTCCAGGGCTCGGCGGCCGCACCGTATTCCGGTGCAGGCCGGCCGCGCGCCCCCGGCGTAGCGCCTCGTCCAGGCCGTCCACCTCGATGCAAGATCGGGCACCGGCGTGCCCGGGCCGCCTCGCTGGCAACGCCCCGCTGCACGGTCATGCGCGCGGCGTTGTCGCAGGTGCGGATCCCGGACCAGCGAAGCGCATCCAGGTTCCTCCCGGGAGGAACGTGAGCGCGCGCTCAGGCCAGGCCGAAGCGTTTCAGCACCCGGCCCAGGGCGCGGGCATCGCGCACGCTGTCGGCGTGCAGGCCCGCGCGGCGTGCGCCCTGCACGTTGGCGAACAGGTCGTCGATGAACAGAGTATCGGCGGCATTCCAGCCCAGGCGCTCGAGCGCGCGCAGGTAGACCTGCGGCTCCGGCTTGCGCCCGCCCAGGCTGCCGCTGCACAGCACCCGGCCGCCCAGCCGCGGCGCCAGCGGCGCGGCCACCTGCAGCACCACCCGCGCGGCCAGTTCGCCGTTGTTGGTCAGCACCGCCATCGGCAGTTCCGGGTCCAGCGCCAGCAGCCGTGCCAGCGCGCGTTCGTCGGCAGTGGTTGCCGCCACCCGCGCCTGCAGCCAGGCGGTTTCGTCCACGGCCGCGCCGATGCCTTCGCCCAGTTCGCGCAGGCAATCGGCCGTGGAAACCCGGCCGGCGTCGTAGCGCGCTTCCAGCCCGGAGCCATACAGCGCCTGCCACACCTGCGCGAAGCTCGTGCCCGCATGCGCGGCCAGGCATGCCACCCGCTGCTCGCGCCGGTAGTGGGCCAGCACGTTGTCGAAGTCCAGCAGCAGCTGGCGGATGCGCGGCCTCATCGCCGCTCCGGGGCCCGCGCGCCGCCGCTCATGGCTCCCGCGGCAGGGCGGCGCCGCACTTGCGGCAGTGCCAGGCATCGGCCTCGTGGTCGTCCAGTCCGCAGCTGCCGCAGCGCGCCTGGCGCCGGCGCGGCTGCAGCGAGCGCGCCAGCTCGGCGGTGTAGATGCCGGTGGGCACGGCGATGATGCTGTAGCCGATCACGATCAGCAGCGAGGTGACGAAGCGGCCGAACGGGGTGGCCGGGGCGATGTCGCCGAAGCCGACGGTGCCGACGGTCACGATCGCCCAGTACATGCCGGCGGGGATGCTGGTGAAGCCGTTGTCCGGGCCCTCCACCACGTACATCAGCGCACCGAACACCACCACGATGGTCAGCAGCGCGGCGATGAACACCAGGATCTTGCGCCGGCTGCGCACCAGCGCCTGGATCAGCACCCCGGCCTCGCTGGAATACTCCACCAGCTTGAGCACCCGGAACACGCGCAGCAGGCGCAGCGCGCGGATCACGGTGAACGAGGCGGTGGCCGGGAACAGCAGCGACAGGAAGGTGGGCAGGATCGCCAGCAGGTCGATGATGCCGAAGAAGCTGAAGGCATAGCGCAGCGGCCGCTTCACCACCCACAGCCGCACGCCGTATTCCACGGCGAAGGCCAGGGTGAACAGCCACTCGGCCGCGTACAGCCAGGCGTGCCAACGCACCTTCACCGAGGGCATGGAGTCCAGCAGCACCACCGCCACGCTGGCCAGGATGACCAGGATCAGCGCCAGGTCGAAGTTGCGCTCGTCCGGGGCGTCGTGGTGGAAGATCACCCGGAACCAGCGGTAGCGCCGGCCTTCGCTGGAGGCCGGCAGGTGCTCGCGCTCGAACAGGCTGCCGCCGTCCGCGCGCGGGCCGGCGCCGGGCTCAGCCGGCGCGGTCATCGGCCAGGCTCCGGAACGCGGCGCGCGCGGCCTCGAGGGTGGCGTCGATCACCGCGCCGTCGTGGGCGCTGGAGAGGAAGCCGGCCTCGTAGGCGCTCGGGGCCAGGAACACGCCGCGTTCGAGCATGGCGTGGAAGAAGCGGTTGAACGCGGTGGTGTCGCAGGCGGTGGCCTGGGCATAGGTCTCCACCTTCTGGTCGGTGAAGAACAGGCCGAACATGGCGCCGACGTGGTTGGTGGTCAGCGGCACGCCGGCCTCGCGCGCGGCGGCCTCGAAGCCCTCGCACAGCTGCGCGGTGGCCGCGGCCAGGCGCGCGTGGAAGCCCGGCTCCTGGATCAGCTGCAGCATGGCCAGGCCGGCGGCCATGGCCACCGGATTGCCGCTGAGGGTGCCGGCCTGGTAGATCGGGCCGGCCGGGGCGATCTGCTGCATCAGTTCGCGGCGGCCGCCGTAGGCGCCCACCGGCATGCCGCCGCCGATGATCTTGCCGAAGGTGGTCAGGTCCGGGGTGATGCCGTAGTGCGCCTGGGCACCGCCCAGGGCCACGCGGAAGCCGGTCATCACCTCGTCGAAGATCAGCAGCGCGCCGTGCTTCGTGCACAGCTCGCGCAGGTGCTGCAGGTAGCCCGGGCGCGGCGGGATGCAGTTGGCGTTGCCCACCACCGGCTCGATGATGACCGCGGCGATCTCGCCGCCGATCTCCCCGAACAGCTTCGTGGCGCCCTCGAAGTCGTTGTAGCTGAGGGTGGCGGTCAGCTCGCTGAGGCCGGCCGGCACGCCCGGCGAGGTCGGCACGCCCAGGGTCAGCATGCCGCTGCCGGCCTTGACCAGGAACGAGTCGCCGTGGCCGTGGTAGCAGCCCTCGAACTTGACGACGCGCTGGCGGCCGGTGGCGCCGCGCGCCAGGCGGATCGCCGACAGCGTGGCCTCGGTGCCGGAGTTGACCATGCGCACCATCTCGCAGGACGGCACCAGGCGGGTGATGGTCTCGGCCATCTCCACCTCGGCCTCGCACGGGGCGCCGTAGGACAGGCCGTTGCCGATCGCCTCCTGCACCGCCTCGCGCACCGCCGGGTGGTTGTGGCCGACGATCATCGGGCCCCAGGAGCCGACGTAGTCGATGTAGCGGTTGCCGTCGACGTCGAACAGGTAGGGGCCGTCGGCGCGCTGCACGAAGAACGGCTCGCCGCCCACCGACTTGAACGCACGCACCGGCGAGTTCACGCCTCCAGGCAGCAGCTGCTGCGCGCGGGAGAACAGGGCGTGGGAGCGGTCGTGGTTCATCGGGACGGTTCCAGTGCGGCGAAGCCCCGTATTGTAGGCCCCGCCGCCCGCGCGCGCCCCGCTCAGGCCGCCGGCGTGGCCTGGAAACAGCGCTGGTAGGCCCGCACCGCCGCCAGCGGATCGGGCGCGTCGAACACCCCGCCGATCACCGCCAGCAGGTCGGCGCCGGCCTCGACCAGGGCGCGGCCGTTTTCCGGGGTGATGCCGCCGATCGCCACCCGCGGCACGCCCAGCGCCGCGGCATCGCGCAGCAGGTCCGGGGTGGCGCGCCGGGTCACCACCTTGGTGGTGGTGGGGAAGAACGCGCCGAAGGCCACGTAGCTGGCACCGGCGGCCACCGCCTCGCGCGCCAGCTGCAGGCTGTCGTAGCAGGAGGCGCCGAGGATGGCGTGCGGGCCGAGCAGGGCGCGGGCCGCGGCCAGGGCGCCGTCGTCCTCGCCCAGGTGGGCGCCGGCGGCGCCGATCTCCGAGGCCAGGGCCGCGTCGTCGTTGACCAGCAGCGGCACTCCGGCGCGCGCGCACAGGGCCTGCAGCGCCGCGGCCTGCTCTTGCCTCAGCGCCGCGCTGGCGGCCTTGTTGCGGTACTGCAGCCAGGCCACGCCGCCGCCAAGCAGCGGCCCTACCCGCTGCAGCAGGCGGCTGGTGACCGGCTCGTCCGGGGTGATCAGGTACAGGCCTCGGGGGCGGGGGGCAGGGCTCATCTCGACTCCGTCGTGCGGGCGCCTGTGGGACAATGGCGCCCCTGACGCAGGCCTGCATTATCTGATGAGCGAGACCGACAACGCCCCTTACCGCAGCTGGATGTGCGTGGTATGCGGCTTCATCTACCACGAAGCCGAAGGCTTGCCGGAAGAGGGCATCCCGCCCGGGACGCGCTGGGAGGACATCCCGGACACCTGGACCTGCCCGGATTGCGGGGTCACCAAGGACGACTTCGAGATGATGGAGATCTGAGCCGGCACCGCGCCCGGCGGGCGCGGGCGGGCTCAGTGCAGCACGGTGCGCTGCCCGGCTGCGTCGATCAGGCGTTCGCGGATCGCTTCGGCGTCGGCGGCGTCCGGGGCCAGCTGCAGGTAGCGGCCCAGGTCGCGGCGCGCGCCCTCGATGTGCCCCAGCTCCATGTAGGCCAGGCCGCGGTCGCGCAGGGCGTCGGTTTCCTCCGGCACCAGCCGCAGCACGCGGTCGGCGCTGCGCGCGGCGCGCTCCCATTCCCCGGCGGCGGCGTACACGCCGTGCAGGTTGCGCAGCACCCGCGCCAGGATCGCCCGGTGCGGGGCGGGGGTGAGGATCTGCAGCAGCACCCGGTCGTCCGGGACCTCGCCGCCCAGGTGCGGGCGCACCCGCTCGCGCAGCTCCTCCACCGCCAGCGGGCCCCCGCCGTTGAACGGGTCCATCACCAGCAGGCCGCCGTCCACCGGCAGCCGCACCAGGAAGTGCCCGGGGAAGGAGACCCCGTCCAGCGGCACGCCCAGGCGGCGGGCGACCTCCATCTGCACCATCGCCAGCGAGATCGGGTTGCCCAGGCGCCGCTCCAGCACCTGGTTGAGGTAGCTGTTGCGCGGGTCGTAGTAGGCGTCGTGGTTGCCGCTGTAGCCCAGCTCGTCGAACAGGTGGCGGTTGATCGCCGCCATCTTCAGCGCGGTCGACGGGATCGCCTCCACCTCCGGC
The DNA here is from genome assembly GCF_000283075.1 of Pseudoxanthomonas sp. GW2. Classification (NCBI taxonomy): domain Bacteria; kingdom Pseudomonadati; phylum Pseudomonadota; class Gammaproteobacteria; order Lysobacterales; family Lysobacteraceae; genus Pseudoxanthomonas; species Pseudoxanthomonas sp. GW2. The sequence continues at coordinate 22,609 of NZ_ALIP01000118.1, read as the reverse complement.
CGCAGGTGCTCGACGTGCGACTGCACCAGGGCGTCGTACTCGGCCGGGTCCAGCGCCGGGTACTCGTCGCGGGCGATCAGCAGGGCGGTCGGCAACAGGGGCAGCGCGGCATCGTCCAGCGCTGCCAGGGCGTTCCAGTCGGGAAGTTGGATGCGTGTTTTCCCCATGCGCCCAAGACTGGGGTCGGGCGCGGCGACAATCAAGCCCGGGCGCGGCTACTCCGCCGCCGCGGGGATCCCCGGGCCGAAGCGCAGTTCAGCCCCCTCGGCCACGCCCAGCCGCGCCGCCTCGCCGGCGTTGAGCTCCAGCACGTAGCGGGCCGGGGCGCCGCTGGGGTAGACCGGGCAGTCGCGGGTGCGGCACGGCGGCACGTCGCGGTGCTGCGAGACCAGCCGGCGCTGCTCGTCGAAGTACAGGATGTCCAGCGGGATGCGCGTGTTCTTCATCCAGTAGGCCTGCGGCCCGAACCAGTCGTGGATGAAGAGCATGCCGTGGCCCGGCTCCAGCCGCTCGCGGTACATCAGCCCGCGCGCGCGCTGGGCCTCGGTGGCGGCGATCTCGACCTGGAAGCGCCCGCCGGCCAGCTCGACCCAGTGGTCGCTGGCGGCGGCAAGGCCGCTGCCCAGCAGCAGCGCGGTCAGGACGGCAAGGCGGCGGAGCAGTCGGGGCATGTGGACCACCACGGACGGAACCAGGCCCGCAAGGTGGGGCAACCCGGCGCGGCGGTCAAGGCCGCGCCGCGGCCGGGCTCAGAGCACCTGCGGCGGCTGGCCGCCGACGATCACGATGTCGGCCGGGCGGCGGGCGAACAGGCCGACGCTGACCACGCCGGGGATCTGGTTGAGTTCGCTCTCCATCTTCACCGGGTCGGTGATGCGGAGGTTGTGCACGTCCAGGATCCAGTTGCCGTTGTCGGTGACCACGCCGTCGCGCCACACCGGCTGGCCGCCGGTCAGTTCCAGGATGCGGCGGGCGACCAGGCTGCGCGCCATCGGGATCACTTCCACCGGCAGCGGGAACCTGCCCAGCACCGGTACCTGCTTGGCCGGATCGATGATGCACACGAAGGTCTCGCTGGCCTCGGCGATGATCTTCTCCCGGGTCAGCGCGGCGCCGCCGCCCTTGATCAGGCGCTTGTGCGGGTCGCACTCGTCGGCGCCGTCCACGTACAGCTTCAGCGGGCCGGCGGCGTTGGCGTCCAGCACCTCGATGCCCAGCTCCTTCAGCCGCTTCGTGCTCTGCTCGGAGCTGGAAACGGCGCCGGCAATGCGGTCCTTGATCCGGCCCAGGGCCTCGATGAAGTAGGCCACGGTCGAGCCGGTGCCCACGCCGACGACCATGCCGTCCTCGACGTACTCGATGGCCTTTTCGCCGGCCAGGCGCTTGGCTTCAGACATTGGAGGGCCGTGATTGGTGATTGGTGATTGGTGATTCGTAGGAGCGCTTCGCCGCCCGCTAATCACGAACGGCGAATCACTGCTTTTCCAGCGCCAAGAGTAGCTTCCACTGCGCCGCGGTGACCGGGAACACGGACAGGCGGTTGCCGCGGGCGACCAAGGGGAAGCCTTCGCCGAGCTGGTCGGCGTGCTGCTTGATCTCGTCCAGCGGGATGGTGCGGGCGAGCTTGCGCTCGAAGGCCACGTCCACCAGGTACCAGCGCGGCTGCTCGCGGGTGGCCTTGGGGTCGTAGTAGTCGGACTTCGGGTCGAACTGGGTCTCGTCCGGATAGGCCTCGCTGGCCACGCGGGCGATGCCGACGATGCCCGGGACCTTGGTGTTGGAGTGGTAGAACAGCACCCCGTCGCCGACCTTCATCCCGTCGCGCATGAAGTTGCGCGCCTGGTAGTTGCGTACCCCGTTCCAGGGCTCGGTGCCGACCCGCTCGAGGTCGTCGATGGAAAACGCGTCCGGTTCGGACTTCATCAGCCAGTAGCGGGTGCGGGCGCTCACGTCGGGTCTTTCTCGTGCTGCGGGCTGCTGGCGCCGGGGCGCAGCAGGGTCTGGGTCTCGGTGCAGATCGCGTCGGGGACCACGTCCCACTCCGCCCCCTCCAGCGCCTCGACCTGCTGCACGGAGAAGCCGGCACCCACCAGCCACGGCGGCGCGGCGCGGTCGCGGCGGAACGCGAAGCTGCGATCATACCAGCCGCCTCCCATGCCCAGCCGCTGGCCGCCGGCGTCGAAGCCGACCAGCGGCATCACCACCATCGCCATGTCGGCCGGTTCCAGCGCCGAGGACGGCTCCACGTCCGGCTCGGGAATGCCGAAGCGGTTGGTCACCAGCGGGTCGCCCGAGCGCCATGGCGCGAAGCGCAGCAGCTCGCCGTCCAGCACCGGCAGGCACCAGACCAGGCCCGGGGGCAGCTTCAGCTGCAACACGTGCAGGCCGATCTCGCCGTCCATCGCCCAGTAGCCGGCGACGTAGCCGCGCTGCGGCAGGAAAGGCAGGGCGAGGATGCGTTCGGCCAGCTCCTGCGCGGCGGCGATGCGCACGGCCGGCGGCAGCGCGCGGCGGCGGTCGCGCAGCTGGCGGCGCAGGGTGGGGCGGTCCTGGGTCATGGGCATCCGGGGCGTGGGCGGCGCTGCATGATCGCCGCCGCCGCCGGCCGCGCCAAGCCCGCGACGGTGCCGGCGCGCACAAAAAACGACGCCTCCCGGGGGAGGCGTCGTCGGAAGAATGGTTCTCCACCATGCCGATGCGGCGAAACGACCTTGAACCCGAGGTTCAAGTGGGAACGGTCGGAAACCTTCGGGCTTCCCGCTACATGGCGGACATGCACACCCGGCGTCGTCGCATCCCCGGTGTCGTTTTTAAGGGACAAGGCGAATGTTTTGCCAGCTGTCGAACACGGCAGAGAACGCGGAAGGATTATAGCGTCGCCGCGCGCGCTGCCTAGCCTGCGTGGCGTGAATAGCGAAGATTCCGGCAATGCCTGGTTCAGGGCCGGAAGGCGCGGTCAATCGGACCGCGCATTCAGTCTTGTGGTTTGTCCGTGGCCGGGCCGAGCAGGCTGTCCAGGCGCCGGTCCAGGGTGTCCAGCACCCGCGCCAGCTCGCGCTCGCGGGCGTCGCGTTCCTCGCGCGCCTGTTGCAGTTCGTGGGCCAGGTTCAGCGCGGCCAGCACCGCCAGCCGGTCCAGCGAGACCATGCGGTTGCTGCCGCGGATCTCGCGCATGCGCGAGTCCAGCAGGCGGGCGGCCGCCTGCAGGCTGTCGCGTTCACCCGCCGGCACGCCGACGGTGTACTCGCGGTCCAGGATGCGGACTTCTACCGGCTCGGTGCTCACGTGTGCTGCTCCAGCGACCGCAGCCGCGCGATCATCGCCTCGACCCGGGACCGCGCCTGCTCGTTCTTCAGCAGCAGCTGCGCGCGCTCGGCGACCAGCTGCTCCTGCTGCAGGCGCAGGCTGCGGTTCTCCTCCGCCAGCCGCTGGCAGCGGTCGGCCAGCGCTTCGACCCGCGCGGCGAGGGCGCGGAGGCGGGCGGTGGCGTCGGGCGTGGGTTCCATGGGAGGCCACGATAGGCAGCGCCCCGCGCGCCGGTCAAGCGAGTCCGGACGGCCGGCCACCGGGCCGTCGCGGGCGGATTGATACACTTGGCTCCCCTTCCCGCCCCCGCCCGACATGTCGCAACTGCCCACTCCCCAGGAGGTCGCCGCGGCCAGCCGCGAGCTCGGCCTGGTCGCCTCGCCCGCCGAACTGCACGGCGCCCTCTGCGGCTGGCTGGCCGGGGGCGGCGCCGACGCGCGCGACTGGACCGCCAAGGTCATGGCCGACGAATCCCTGCCGCCGCCGCCCGCCGGCAGCGCCCTGGACCGCCTGCGCGAGGGCAGCGTGGCCCAGCTGGAGGACGGCGAGTTCGCCTTCCAGCTGCTGCTGGCCGACGAGGATGCCAGCGTGCGCCAGCGCGCGCAGGCGCTGTTCGACTGGTGCCGCGGCTTCCTCGGCGCCTTCGGCCTGGCCGCCGGGGCCAAGCCGCCGCTGTCGGAGGAGGGCAGCGAGGCCCTGCAGGACCTCGGCAAGCTGGCCGGGGCCCGGGTGCAGGACATCGACGAGGACGAGGAGGACGAAGCCTCGCTCTCGGAACTGGAGGAATTCGTGCGCGTGGCCACCCTGCTGCTGCATGGCGACTGCGTGCTCGGTCCGCGCCACCGCCGCAGCTTCAACTGACATGCGCAGCGTCACCGGCATCCCCGTCGCCGAATTCGCGCGCCGGCGCCGCCAGCTCATGCGCATGGCCGGCGACGACGCCATCCTGGTGCTCCCGGCCGCGCCGCAGCGCGTGCGCAGCCACGACACCCACTATCCCTACCGGCAGGACTCCGACTTCTGGTACCTGTGCGGCTTCCCCGAGCCGGACGCGGTGCTGGTGCTGGTGCCCGGGCGCAAGCACGGCGAGGCCCTGCTGTTCTGCCGCGAGCGCGACCCGGAGCGCGAGGCCTGGGACGGCCCGCGCTTCGGCCAGGAGGGCGCGGTGGAGGCGTTCGGCCTGGACGACGCCTACCCGATCGACGACCTGGACGACATCCTGCCCGGCCTGCTCGAGGGCCGCTCGCGGGTGTACTACCACTTCGGCCGCGACGCCGAGTTCGACCTCAAGCTGATCGGCTGGGTCAACCGCGTACGCGCCCAGGTGCGCCACGGGGCGCAGCCACCGCACGAGTTCCTGGAGCTGGGCCACCTGCTGCACGAGATGCGCCTGTTCAAGTCGCGCGAGGAGCTGCGGCTGATGGAGAAGGCGGCCGAGATCAGCGTGCGCGCGCACCAGGCGGCGATGCGCGCGGTGCGCCCGGGCATGTACGAATACGAGCTGCAGGCCGAGCTGGAGCGCGTGTTCCGCGCCGCCGACGCCTGCCCGGCCTACGGCAGCATCGTCGGCGCCGGTGGCAATGGTTGCGTGCTGCACTACGTGGCCAACAATGCCCGCATCCGCGACGGCGACCTGGTGCTGATCGACGCCGGCGCCGAGTACCGCAACTACGCCGCCGACATCACCCGCACCTTCCCGGCCAACGGCCACTTCTCGAAGGAGCAGCGCGCGCTGCACGACCTGGTCGGCCGCGCCCAGGCGGCGGCGCTGGAGAAGGCGCGCCCGGGCGAGCCGTGGATCGCCATGCACGAAGCGGCGGTGGAGGCGCTCACCGAGGGCCTGCTGTCGCTGGGCCTGCTCAAGGGCACGCTGCAGAAGAACCTGGCCGCGGAGAGCTACAAGCGCTTCTACCGGCACAAGAGCGGCCACTGGCTGGGCCTGGACGTGCACGACGTCGGCGACTACCGCATCGACGGCGAGTCGCGCCTGCTGGAGCCGGGCATGGTGTTCACCATCGAGCCGGGCCTGTACGTGATGCCGGACGACACCACGGTGCAGCCGCGCTGGCGCGGCATCGGCATCCGCACCGAGGACAACGTGGTGGTGACCGGCGACGGCCACCGCATCCTCACCGAAGGCCTGGCCCGCTCGGCCGACGAGATCGAGGCCTTCATGGCCCAAGGCTGACCCCTCACCCCATGGGGAGAGGAAAAAGGAAAAGCCCCGGCCTGGCCGGGGCTTTTCCTTTCAACGACCGGCAACGATCAAAGCAACGGCACCAGCAGCAGCGCCACGATGTTGATGATCTTGATCAGCGGGTTGATCGCCGGGCCGGCGGTGTCCTTGTAGGGATCGCCGACGGTGTCGCCGGTGACCGCGGCCTTGTGCGCCTCCGAACCCTTGCCGCCGAAGTTGCCGTCCTCGATGTACTTCTTGGCGTTGTCCCAGGCGCCGCCGCCGGTGGTCATGGAGATGGCCACGAACAGGCCGGTGACGATGGTGCCGATCAGCAGGCCGCCCAGCGCCTTCGGTCCCAGCAGCAGGCCGACGATGATCGGCACCACCACCGGCAGCAGCGAGGGCACGATCATTTCCTTGATCGCCGACCGGGTCAGCATGTCCACCGCGCGGTCGTACTGCGGCTTGGCCGTGCCCTGCATGATCCCGGCGATCTCGCGGAACTGGCGGCGCACTTCCTCGACCACCGCGCCGGCGGCGCGGCCAACCGCCTCCATCGCCATCGCGCCGAACAGGTAGGGGATCAGGCCGCCGACCAGCAGGCCGATGATCACCGTGTGGTCGGACAGGTCGAAGGCGAAGGTCTGCCCCGGATTGCTGGCCTGCAGGTTGTGGGTGTAATCGGCGAACAGCACCAGCGCCGCCAGCGCCGCCGAGCCGATCGCGTAGCCCTTGGTCACCGCCTTGGTGGTGTTGCCCACCGCGTCCAGCGGATCGGTCACCGCGCGCACCTCCGGCGGCAGCTCGCTCATCTCGGCGATGCCGCCGGCGTTGTCGGTGATCGGGCCGTAGGCGTCCAGCGCCACCACCATGCCGGCCATCGACAGCATCGCGGTGGCGGCGATGGCGATGCCGTACAGCCCGGCCAGCGCGTGCGCGCCCCAGATCGCCGCGCACACCGCCACCACCGGCAGCGCGGTGGCCTTCATCGACACGCCCAGGCCGGCGATGATGTTGGTGCCGTGGCCGGTGGTCGAGGCCTGGGCGACGTGCCGCACCGGACCGTACTCGGTGCCGGTGTAGTACTCGGTGATCCACACGATCAGGCCGGTCAGCACCAGGCCGATCAGCGCGCACACGTAGAGGTTGCCCGGGCCCGCCGGCGAGCCGGCCATCAGCGAGGTGGTCACCGGCCAGAACGCGATCGCCGCCAGCACGCCGGACACGATCACGCCCTTGTACAGCGCGCCCATGATCGAGCCGCCGTCCCTGGCGCGCACGAAGAACGCGCCGATGATCGAGGCCACGATCGAGACGCCGCCCAGCACCAGCGGGTACAGCACCGCGTTGGCACCGACCTGGTCGAGCATCAGCCCGCCCAGCAGCATGGTCGCGATCACCGTCACCGCGTAGGTCTCGAACAGGTCCGCGGCCATGCCGGCGCAGTCGCCGACGTTGTCGCCGACGTTGTCCGCGATCACCGCCGGGTTGCGCGGATCGTCCTCCGGGATCCCGGCCTCGACCTTGCCCACCAGGTCCGCGCCCACGTCGGCGCCCTTGGTGAAGATGCCGCCACCCAGGCGCGCGAAGATCGAGATCAGCGAGGAACCGAAGGCCAGGCCGACCAGTGCGTGCAGGTTGTCGGCCAGCGACAGCCCCAGCTTCTGCAGCAGCCAGAAGTAGCCGGCCACGCCCAGCAGGCCCAGCCCGACCACCAGCATGCCGGTGATCGCGCCGCCGCGGAACGCCACGTCCATCGCCGGGCGCAGGCCGTGGCGCGCAGCCTCGGCGGTGCGCACGTTGGCGCGCACCGACACGTTCATGCCGATGTAGCCGGCGGCGCCGGACAGCACCGCGCCGATGGCGAACCCGATGGCGGTGTACCAGCTCAGGAACAGCCCCACCAGCACGAACAGCACCACGCCGGCGACGGCGATGGTGAGGTACTGGCGGTTGAGGTAGGCGCGCGCGCCTTCCTGGATCGCCGCGGCGATCTGCTGCATGCGTTCGTTGCCTGCAGGCTGCGCCAGGATCCAGCGTGCGGAGATGATGCCGTAGAGGATTGCGAGCACGGCGCACAGCAGCGCCAGCGTCAGACCGTGTTGTTCCAGCATGACCCCTCCCGAGGTGTATGGATGCCGTCCGACCGAGGTCGAACCGGGAGGACCACGCCTGGCGAGCCATGAAGCACTGGAACGGACCCGTTACCGAGACGCGTCGTACCGTGTTCGACTTCCGTGGAGTGGGCCGAGTATGACCCCAGCCGCGTGCGGAAGGCCACATGGCGTTCATCCGCGGCGCGGCAGGCTTGTAGTCCCCCACGCCCGCGATCCCCATGAGCCACCGCCAGCCTGTCCGCCATCCGTCCGCCGCCATCGCCCAGGCGCGCAGCCGCGCCGCCTTCCGCCAGGCCTTCCTCCTGGTGCTGCTGGCCACCGCCCTGGCGGTGGTGGTGCCGCTGCGCGCGCAGGAACCGGCCGTGCGTGTCGGCGCACCACAGGCGCCGGGCGCGGTGCATACCGTGCGCCAGATCCCGGAAGCCTGCGTACGCCTGGAAGGCAGTTACGCGCAGGCCGGGGCCGCCGCGCCCTATGCGCTGCAGGTGGTGCCGCTGGGCGGCGCCTGCCAGCCGCGCGCGCGCTATGTCGGGGCCGAACAGGCGCAACCCTCGGCCGCGGCCGGCTGGACGCTCAACGACGTGGTGAAGATCCCCGAGGCGGCCTGCCCGGGGCGCGAGGCGGTGGTCCAGGTCTGGCGCAAGTCCGGGGCGGACGCTCCGGCGCGCGACGGCCAGGGCCAGGCGCGGATCTACCTGGAGCAGGGCCGCGAGCAGGCGGCTGCCGGGGCCTCCCGGCTGCCGCAGTACAGCGCCGTGCTGCAGGCGCCGCAGGGAGCCTGCGGCAACTAGCCCGCCGGGAGCGCCTCCGGTTCCACCGGCTCGCCCTCCAGCCGCGCGCGGCCGCAGTCGCGGCCGGGATGGTGCGGCTCCGCCTCCGGCGCGGCCAGCAGGGCGCGGAGCCCGCCGGCCGCGTCCGTCATCGCAGTCAGCCTTCCCAGGCCGGCAGCTTCTTCTTCACCGCCACGTTCTTCAGGGTGACGTACTTCGGCAGGCCGTCGCGGCCATAGGCCAGCGGCGCCTCGCCGCGGATCAGCGGCTCCAGGTACTCGCGCGCCCTGGCGGTGATGCCGAAGCCGTCCTTGCGGATGAAGCCGGCCGGCATGGTCTTCTCGTGGTTGGCGACCTTGTGCAGCGGCGCCGGCTCGATCTTCCAGCGGTATGGCGCCGACGAGGTGCGCACGATCACCGGCATCACCGCATTCATGCCCTTGAGCGCGTACTGCACCGCGGCCTTGCCCACCGCCTGCGCCTGCTCCCAGTCGGTCTTGCTGGCGATGTGGCGGGCCGAGCGCTGCAGGTAGTCCGGCAGGGTCCAGTGCACCTTGTAGCCCAGCTTGTCCTTGACCTTGCCGGCCAGGTAGGACGACACGCCGCCCAGCTGGGTGTGGCCGAACGCGTCCTTGCCGCCGCCGGCGTCGGCGACGAACCTGCCGTCCTTGTCGCGGATGCCCTCGCTGGCCACGACCACGCACCAGCCGACCTTCTTCACCACCTTGTCGACCTGGGCCAGGAACGCGGCCTCGTCGTAGGCGCGCTCGGGGAACAGAATGACCTGCGGGGCGTCGTCCGGCGACTGCCCGGCCAGGCCCGCGGCCGCGGCCAGCCAGCCGGCGTGGCGGCCCATGGCCTCGTACACGAAGACCTTGGTCGAGGTCTCGGCCATCGCCGCCACGTCCAGCGCCGCCTCGCGCACGGACACGGCGGTGTACTTGGCGGCCGAACCGAAGCCGGGGCAGGTGTCGGTGACGGCCAGGTCGTTGTCGATGGTCTTGGGCACGCCGATGCAGGTCAGCGGGTAGCCGAATTCCCTGGCCAGCTGCGAGACCTTCCACGCGGTGTCGGCCGAATCGTTGCCGCCGTTGTAGAGGAAGTAGCGCACGTCGTGCGCCTGCAGCACCTGCAGCAGGCGCTCGTACTTGGCGCGGTCGGCTTCCAGCGACTTGAGCTTGTAGCGGCAGGAGCCGAAGGCACCGCCCGGGGTCTGGGCCAGGCCGGCGATGGCGGCGGCCGACTCCTTCGAGGTATCCACCAGTTCCTCGCGCAGGGCGCCCAGGATGCCGTTGCGGGCCGCCAGGACCTTCACGCCCCGGGCCCTGGCCTCGGAAATCACGCCACTGGCGGTGGCGTTGATGACAGCGGTAACACCGCCGGACTGGGCGTACAGCAGGGTGCCTGCGGATTTGGCTCGGGCCATGGACAACTCCTGGGGACGGGACATTTTTCTGTGACTGGCGGGCCGGATGCGGTAAGCTGCCGGACCTTGGTGCGGCGCGTCACGCGCCGCCAGGGACGTGGGGAGTCTAGCGCCCCGGGCCCCTACGGAACATTCATCCAGGGAGTCGATTGATGCGACTAGTGCTACTCGGCCCACCGGGCTCCGGCAAGGGAACCCAGGCCACGCGACTGAAGGAAACGCTGGGCGTCCCGCATATTTCCACCGGCGACCTGCTGCGCGCCGAAGTGGCCGCGGGCAGCCCGCTGGGGCAGCAGGCGAAGGAAGTGATGGCCCGCGGCGAGCTGGTGTCCGACGACATCCTGCTCGGCATGCTGGAGTCGCGCCTGGGCCGCGACGACGTGGCCAAGGGCTTCATCCTCGACGGCTATCCGCGCAACCTCGCCCAGGCCGACGCCCTGGACGGCCTGCTGGCCAAGATCGGCCAGCCGCTGGACGCGGTGGTGCAGCTGGACGTGCCGACCGACCTGCTGGTCGAGCGCATCGCCGGCCGTGCCAAGGCCGAGGGCCGCGACGACGACAACCCCGAGTCGGTGCGCAAGCGCCTGCAGGTGTACAACGACTCCACCGCCCCGGTGATCGGCTTCTACGAAAACCGCGGCACGCTCACCCGCATCGACGGCGTGGGCAGCATGGACGAGATCACCGCCCGCATCCTGGCCGCGCTGAAGAAGGCCTGAGGCGGCCTGCGTTCCCCTCCGCGCGAGGGGTTGGGCAGAGGGCCGGGGATGTGCTTGCCGGCTGCGACATGGAAAGCGCGCCACCTTCGGGTGGCGCGTTTTTTTTGCCCTGGGCCGATGGGCCGCCGGTTGCCGCAGCCGGACAAGCGAGGCGCATCCGGGGCCAGGAACGCCCTGCAACGTCGGGGACGCCGCCTTCCGCCTTGCCGGGGGCCATGCAGCTGGACCCTCGCCATGCGGAGCAGCAACTTCCGCGGCCCCGGCACAAGCCGGGACCCGGTGGCTTGTCGCCTTCCCCAAAAGGGACGCCCGGCACCAGGCCGGGCGTCGGTTCCGGCGTTGCGGCGGCGCGCGCGGCTCATGCCGCCCGCAGCGCCTCGGTCACCGGCAGCCGCGCCGCGCGCACGGCCGGGAACAGGCCGCCGATGAAGCCGATCGCCAGCGCCCACTTCAGGCCTTCCCACAGCAGCCCCGGGGTGACCTTGAACTCGAACGTCAGCTGGGCCACGCCGCCGGCCAGGGTCGAGGCGGTGTAGCCGTTGAAGATCAGCCAGGCCAGCAGGCCGCCGAGCACGCCGCCGGTCGCGGCCAGCAGCATGGTCTCCAGCATCACCGCCACCACCACCGGCATGCCGCGGAAGCCGATCGCGCGCAGGGTGGCGATCTCGCGGGCACGCGAGGCGACCGAGGCGAACATGGTGTTGAGCGCGCCGAACACCGCGCCGATCGCCATGATCGAACCGACCACGATGCCGATGATGCGCAGCTGCCTGGCCATGCCCTCCGACTGCCGCTGGAAGTACTCGCGGGTGGTGGTGGCCTCCACCTTCAGCCGCGGGTCGGCGGCGAGGGTGGCCTTGAACGCATCGAAGTCGCGCGTGCCGGTGAGCCGGGCGACCACGCTGGCGCGGCTGCTGCCGCGGCGGAAGGTGGTGGCGACGATCTCGGCGTCGGCCCACATCTCCGATTCCATCGAATCGCCGGATTCGAACACGCCGACCACCTCCCAGGGCTCGTTGCCCAGGCGCACCGACTTGCCGACCTCCAGGCCCGCGAACTGGCGCTGGGTGCCGGTGCCGACCACCAGCTCGCGGCGGCCGGGCTGGAACTGGCGGCCGGCGACCAGCCTGATGTTCGGGCGCACCGCCCAGGCCATCGGGCCGACGCCGCGCAGGGTCACGCTGCCATCGTCCTCGCCGCCGCGCAGCGGCAGATTGGCTGCCACCAGCAGCTCGGCCGAGGCCAGCGGCCGCCCCTCGCCGTCGCGCGCGATCTGCGGCGCGCGCTCGATCACGGTGATCGCCTCGCGGTCCAGCACCGACATCAGTTCGGCCGAGGAGCCGCCGCGCAGCACGATCGCGGTCTCGTCGTTGCCGCTGTTGCCGACGGTGTGGCGGTAGCCCTCGCCCATCGCCAGCAGCGCGACCAGCACGCCGACCACGCCGGCGATGCCGATCACCACCACCGAGGAGCCACCCAGGCGCTGGGCCAGGGTGCTGACCCCGACCCGGGTGACCGAGGCCGCCTGGCGGCCGCTGCGGGCCAGCAGCATCCACAGCGCGAACAGCACGGCCAGGCCGAGCAGCGCCGGCCACGGCAGCGCGATCCACGCCGCCAGGAACACCACCAGCACCAGGAACATCGCGGTGCCGGAGAGCAGGGACTTGAGCAGTTTCATGGGGTTCCTCCTAGCGCCCGGCCAGCGCGTCGACGATGTTCAGGCGCATCGCCCGCAGCGCGGGCAGGGCGCCCACCAGCAGGCCGATGCCGGCCATCAGCCCCAGGCCCAGCATCCAGCTGCGCCAGCCGATCTCCGGCAGGTTCAGCATGCCGCCGCTGGCGGCCTTGGCCACCGGCCCGATCAGCGTGGCCAGGCCGAGGCCGAGCACGCCGCCCAGCAGCACCAGCAGCACCGATTCGGCCAGGACCATGCCCAGCACCGACTGCGCGGTGAAGCCGATGGTGCGCAGCACCGCCAGCTCGGAGGTGCGCTCGCGCACCGCCTGGGCCATGGTGTTGCCGGTCAGCAGCAGCAGGGTGAAGAACACCGCGCCCATGATCGAGCCCACGATCAGGCCGATGTCGGCCATCTGCTTGAGCTGCGAGGCCATCGCCGCCTGCTCGCTCATGGTCTTGGTCTCGTGCGGCGAGTTGGCCGACAGCGCGTCGATCGCCCTGGCCACCGCGTCGCTGCGGCGCACGTCGCTCACGCGGCTGATGTACCAGCCGACGTTGCCGTCCACGTACGGCGTGGACTCCTCGAAGTACTCGTAGTGCAGCAGCACCATCATCCCGGTGAAGCCGGATTCCTCGCCGTCGCGCGGGCGCAGCACGCCGTCGATCTGGAACGACCAGTTCAGGCTGCCGTCGCGGTTGGGGAAGATCGTGGACTGCAGCGGGATCTGCTGGCCCACCTTCCAGCCGAAGCGCCGCATCAGGGTTTCGCCGACCAGGATGCCGGTGCGGTTGCCGGCCCAGGCCTGGCGCTGCGCCGGGTCGACCTCGATCTCCGGGTACAGGTCCAGGTAGTTGGGCGCCACCGCGAAGGTGAACAGCTGGTTGCGCGGGTCCTGGTAGGCGCCGCCGAACCAGTTGGCCCAGGTCACCGCCTCGACGTTGTCCAGCCGCGCGATGCGCGGCGCCAGCGACAGCGGCAGGGTCTCGATCATCGACAGCCGCGAGCCGGTGCGCAGGCGCTGCGCGCCGTCGGCGCTGCGGCCCAGGTCGGCGAAGGAGGTGCGGATGCCGTCGAGCAGGCCGAACAGCAGGAACGCCGCCATGATCGAGGCGAGGGTGAGGAGGGTGCGGGTCCGGCGCCGGAACAGCGCCGCCCATATCAGGTGGAAGTATTTCATCGCATGTCCTCCGCCCGGTCAGGCCGCCTGCGGCGCCTGTTCGACCAGGGTGCCCTTGTCCAGGTGCAGGGTGTGGCTGGCGTATTCGGCCGCCTTCGGGTCGTGGGTGACCATCACGATGGTCTTGCCGTGCTCGCGGTTGAGCTGCTGCAGCAGGCCCAGGATCTCCTCGGCCGATTGCCGGTCCAGGTCGCCGGTGGGCTCGTCGCAGATCAGCAACGTCGGGTCGGAGACGATCGCGCGGGCGATGGCCACGCGCTGCTGCTGGCCGCCGGACAGTTCGCTGGGCTTGTGCGACATGCGCTCGGACAGGCCCACCAGCTGCAGCGCGATCTGCGCGTTGCGCTTGCGCTGGGCGGCGCCGAGCTTGGTCAGCAGCAGCGGCAGCTCCACGTTCTTCTGCGCGGTCAGCGCCGGCATCAGGTTGTAGAACTGGAACACGTAGCCCACGTGCTGGCTGCGCCAGTGCGAGAGCTTGCCGGCGCCGAGCTGGTCGATGCGCTGGCCGGCGACCTCGATGCTGCCGGAGGTGGGCGAGTCCAGCCCGCCGATCAGGTTCAGCAGGGTGGTCTTGCCCGAGCCGGAGGGGCCCATCAGCGCGACGAAGTCGCCTTCCTCGATGTCCAGGTCGATGCCGTGCAGCACTTCGACCTTCTCCGGGCCGCGCTGGTAGGTCTTGGTCAGGTTGCGGATCGAAACCAGGGTTGCCATGGCTGTGCCTCGTGCATGCGTGGCCGGTGGGCCGGGGGAAAGGAGGACGCCGCGGACGCGGCGCGGCGGATCAGCCGCCGCCGGCGACCTTGACCAGGTCGCCGTCGGCCAGGTCCTGCGGCGGATCGAGCACCACCAGCTCGCCCGGCGCCAGGCCGGAGGTGATGTCGCGGGTGGCGCCGGTGGCGGCCGGCGACTGCACCTCGCGCAGGCGGACGCGGTCGTCGTCGCCGAGCACGAACACCACCGGCCTGCCGTCGCGCTCGGCCAGCGCCTCGGCCGGCACGCGCACGCCGCTGCGTGGTTCGTCGCCGCCGGCCTCCGGTGCCTGCTCGAGGAAGCTCACGGTCACGCCCATGTCGGGCACGATGCGCGGGTCCTTCTCCTTCAGCGCGATGCGCACCTTGACCGTCGCCTTGCCGCGGTCGGCAGTGGGGATGGTGGCGACCACCTCGGCCGGGATCTTCCAGTCCGGGTAGGCGTTGAGCGTGGCTTCCACCGGCATCTTCGCCTTGACCCGGCCGATGTAGGCCTCGCCCACGTCGACCTCGACCTCCAGCGAATCCATGTCGACGATGGTGCCGATGCCGGTGCGGGTGAAGCCGCCGGTGGCCAGCGGCGAGACGATCTCGCCGGGCTGGGCGGCCTTGGCGATGACCACGCCGGAGAACGGCGCGCGCACGATGGTGTTGTCCACGCCGTGGTCGGCGATGCGCAGCTGGTCGGCGGCCACCTGCGCGTTGCGGCGGGCGGTGGCCAGCTGCGCGCGCAGGCTGTCGCGCTGGGCCACGGCCTGGTCGTACTGCGCGCGCGAGACCAGCTGCCCGGCGGCCAGCCGTTCCAGGCGGCTGGCGCTGGCTTCCGCGTCCACCAGCTGCGCCTGCACGCTCTCGATCTGGCTGCGCGCGGCGGCCAGCTGCGACTGCGCCAGCGCGCGCTGGGCATCGGCGTCCACCGGGTCCAGGCGCGCCAGCACCTGGCCCTCGGCGACCTGCATGCCTTCCTCGATCAGCACTTCCTGGACGCGCCCGGTGACCTTGGCCGACACCGTCGCCATGCGCCGCGCGACCACGTAGCCGCTGGCGTCCAGCACCGAAGCCGCCGCCGGCCCGGAGGCCAGCGGCACCGCCTGCGCGGTGCGCACTTCCGGCGCCGGCTCGCGCCGCAGCAGGAACCAGGCGGCGGCGATGATGGCCAGCACCAGCGCGGCGATCAGCAGCGGGTACAGGAGCTGGCGCCCGGGCGGCGTGCCCTGGCCCGGCTTGTCGCGCTCGATGCGCAGTTGCTTGAGCAGTTCGGCGGAGTCGTTCATTGCGGTCCCTTGCCTGGAGCTGCCGTGGAGTGTCCGCCCGCAGGATGCCCCGGCGCGAGTTGCCGGAAGTCACTTTGTGGCCGAGCCTGCCGCCGGTGCGACGGAACCGGCCTGCGGCGGGATGGACGGCGCAGGGCAAGCTTGGGCGCCGCGGCGGCCGCGTCCCAGTGACGGCTGTCATCCGTCTTCGGTGGCAGCCATGCATGGGCCGGCACCCGCGCGCGCGGGAGACTGCGCGGGCCGCGGCGGGCGTACCATCGCTCCGCACGGCCCGTGGCGCAGCCGAGGAGAAGCCGATGTCAGCACCCGTCCCCCGCACCACCGAACGCCTCCGGGCCTGGCTGCGCCCGGCGCCGGATTCGATCGCCGGCTGCGCGGTGCGCCGCGGCCGCCCGCTGTGGACCGAGTTCGTGCACCTGCTGTGGACGATGTGGGTGTTCATCGTCCCGGTGTTCACCCCGCAGGGCTACAACCCGCTCTGGTGGGCGCTGACCCTGGTTTCCTACCCGCTGTTCGTGGCCCTGTACGTGCGCGTGCTGCTGGCGCCGCGGCGGCGCGTGCGCCTGCCGGCGCTGGGCATGATGGCGCTGTGCCTGGTGCTGCTGCGCTGGTACCCGTCGGGCATGAGCTACTTCATCTTCGGCTGCATCTTCCTGGGCTTCGGCCCGTGGCGCAGCTGGTGGGGCTATCCGCTGGCGCTGCTGGCGCTGAACGTGCTGTTCGTGCTGGCGGCGCGCGCGTTCGGCTATCCGTGGACCTCGATGGTGTGGATGCCGGTGACCACCCTGGCGGTGGGCGTGGTGGTGCAGTCGCAGCGGGTGCTGGAGCGCAAGGACCAGGCGCTGGAGCTGTCGCAGGAGGAGGTGCGGCGGCTGGCCGCCACCGCCGAGCGCGAGCGCATCGGCCGCGACCTGCACGACCTGCTCGGCCACACCCTGTCGCTGGTGGCGCTGAAGGCCGACCTGGCCGGCAAGCTGCTGCCGCGCGACCCGCAGGCGGCGCAGCGCGAGATCGGCGAGCTGGCGGGGATCGCGCGCGAGGCCCTGGCCCAGGTGCGGCGCGCGGTCAGCGGCATCCGCAGCGCCGAGTTCGCCGCCGAGCTGGCGGCCGCGCGCCTGCTGCTGGGTGGCGAGCGCATCGACCTGCAGGTGCACCGCAACGACGCCTCGGCGCTGGCGCCGGAACTGGAGACGGTGCTGGCGCTGTGCCTGCGCGAAGCGGTGACCAACGTCCACCGCCACGCGCGTGCGCGCCAGGTGGGCGTGTCGCTGGCGGCCGAGGGCGGGCGCTGCCGGCTGCTGGTGGAGGATGATGGCCGCGGCGGCGCGATCCGCCCCGGCAACGGCCTGGCCGGCATGCGCGAGCGCGTGCATGCGCTGGGCGGACGGGTGCGCTGGGAACCGGCGCAGCCGCGCGGCACCCGGCTGGTGGTCGAGGTGCCGCTGCGCGAGCCGGTGGCGCCGCAGGCGGTCGATGCGCCCGCCGCGGCCGAGGCTGCCGGTGCGCAGCGCGGCTCTGGTAACTTCGACGGCATGTCCGCCTCGCCGCATGCCCCGTGATCCGAGTCCTGCTGGCCGAAGACCAGGCCATGGTGCGCGGCGCGCTGGCCGCGCTGTTGTCGATGGAATCCGACATCGAGGTCGCCGGCGCGGTGGCCGACGGCGAGGCTGCCTGGCGCGAGCTGCAGCGCCTGCAGCCTGACGTGCTGGTCACCGACATCGAGATGCCCGGCCTCGGCGGCCTCGACCTGGCCGCGCGCATCGCCCGCCACGAACTGCCGGTGAAGGTGGTGATCGTGACCACCTTCGCCCGCGCCGGCTTCCTGCGCCGCGCGCTGGATGCCGGGGTGCGCGGCTACCTGCTCAAGGACGCCCCGGCCGAGCGCCTGGCCGAGGCACTGCGCACCGTGCACCGCGGCGGCCGCGCGATCGACCCGGAGCTGGCGATGGAGGCCTGGACCGAGGCCGACCCGCTCAACGACCGCGAGCGCCAGGTGCTGCGCCTGGCCGGCGAGGGCCTGTCCTCGGCCGAGATCGCCGCCCGCCTCAACCTGTCCCAGGGCACGGTGCGCAACTACCTGTCCGAGGCGATCGGCAAGCTGGGCGCGGCCAACCGCATCGAGGCCCACCGCCTGGCGCGGCAGAAGGGCTGGCTGTAGCACTCAGCGCAGCAGGACGACCAGCGCCACCAGCAGCGCCAGGCCCAGCACCACCCACGACGCCAGCCGTGCGTCGCGCGCCCGCCGCCGGGTGCGCCGCACGTGCGCGGCCAGCGCCCGGCGGAAGTGCAGCTCGGCCGCCTCGCTGGGCGCCTGCGGCGCGGGCCTGGCCACGGTGGCCGGCAGCGGCGCCTGGTCCCCGACCGCCTGCAGCTCGGCGATGATGCGTTCGCGCTCGCTGTCCAGTCCGCGCGCCTCGATGAAGGCCTCGACCGCGGTGCGGTCCATGTGGCGGGTCCAGGCCTCCAGGAACGGCGCCGGATCGCGCCGGCGCAGCGCCAGCGCGGTGTGGTGGATCACCCCGGCCTCCTCGTCCAGCGCGTTGAGGTCGAGCATCAGCGTGCCGATGGGCTCGTCGCGCAGCCGGCGCCGGATCCAGCGCAGCAGCGGGGGGGCGTGTTCCAGGTAACGGCCGGGGTTGCGCACGCACAGCGCCAGGGTGTGCATGCTGCCATGGCGGTGGCGCACGCTTTGCAGCTCGATGCCGATCACGTCGCACCAGGGGATGCGTCCGTACGCGGCCGAACTCACGCCATGCCGGTCCATGCGCAGCATCGGCCCGGGGCGGCGGAACGCCAGCAGCAGGTCCCAGGTGAGCGCGATCCCCAGCAGCGCGGCCAGGGACAGCAGCGCGGCCAGCAGCCAGGCGCCGGCCTGCAGCAGCAAGGCCATGAGCAACAGCAGCACCCCCGAACCGGCGGCGAGCAGCAGCAGGTAACTGGTGCGCAGGTCGGCTTCCAGCGGCTGGCCGGCGCGGGGGCGCTGCAGCAGTGCCTGGCGCCGGCGCTGGCGGTGGCCGTGGATCATCCAGCACAGCCCCGCGAGCGCGGCCATGCCAAGCCAGGCCAGCACCGCATCGACCGCGGACAGGCCGCGTCCCGGCAGCGCCAGGCCCGGCCCGGCGATCCACGCCGCGCCCGACCACGCGCCCATCCCCAGCTTGCCGAGCATCCTGCCCTCCGTTGCCGTTCGGCGGCGGCGGTACCGGGCGGCCGGTCCAGGCCATTCCCACCGTCGACGCGGCGTGAGAATGGCATAGCCGGCGCGCGCGCTTCCGCCAACTGCGTCGGGATTCCGGCGAACGGTACAGGCGCGGTTGCAGGCGGCGTGGCCCGGCAAGCGAAGCGCACCGCGCCGCTGCGGTACGAAGGCCTGGCGAGGCGTGGCACCTCGCCTCGCGCCTTGCGGCAGCAGGGCCGTGGCGACGGCCCGGGCCGGGTCGCACTCCAGGCACGCGGTGTGCGGCCTTGTCCGGGCTGCGCGGGAACGCCATCCCGTGTCGCCCCGGCAGGTGCCGGGGCGAGGGCGGCACTCAGCCCGCGCTGCGCGCCTTCAGCAGGGCGTAGGCCGAGCGCAGGCCCAGGGCCTCGCCGCCGGCCGGTCGGCCCGGGCGCGCGCTGTCGTTCCAGGCGTAGGTGTCCAGGTGCGCCCACGGCAGGCTCTCGGGCAGGAAGCGCTCCAGGTACAGCGCCGCGGTCACCGCGCCGGCCATGCGCGAGCCGGCATTGGCCAGGTCGGCCACGTTGCTGGCCAGGTAGCGCAGGTAGGGGCGCCACAGCGGCATGCGCCAGACCGGGTCGCGGGTATCCCGGCCGGCGGCCAGCCAGCCCTCGGCCAGGGCGTCGTCGTTGGCGAACAGCGCCGGCAGGTCCGGGCCCAGGGCGATGCGCGCCGCGCCGGTCAGGGTGGCGAAGTCCAGCACCAGCGCCGGCTGCTGCTCGGCGGCATAGGCCAGCGCGTCGCACAGGATCAGGCGGCCCTCGGCGTCGGTGTTGTCCACCTCCACGCTCACCCCCTTGCGGGTGGCAATGATCTCGCCCGGGCGCAGCGCGTTCGGGCCGACCGCGTTCTCCACTGCCGGCACCAGCACGGTCAGGCGCAGCGGCAGCCTGCGCGCCATCACCAGCCCGGCCAGGGCCAGCGCGTGCGCGGCGCCGCCCATGTCCTTCTTCATGTTGCGCATGCCGTCGGCCGGCTTGAGGTCCAGGCCGCCGGTGTCGAAGCACACGCCCTTGCCGACCAGGGCCACGTGCGGGTGCGCGGCATCGCCCCAGCGCAGCGCGATCAGGCGCGGGGCACGGTGCGAGGCGCGGCCGACCGCGTGGATCGCCGGGAAGTTCTGTGCCAGCAGTTCCTCGCCGGCGACCACCTCCAGCTGCGCGCCGTGCGCCTGCGCCAGTTCGCGGGCGATGGCCTCCAGCTGCTCCGGGCCCATGTCCTCGGTCGGGGTGTTGACCCAGTCGCGCACGCGCACGCAGGCGGCCAGCACGTCCAGCGCCTCGGCGTCGGTGGATTCCAGCAGCAGCTGCGCCGGGGCGCGGCCGCCCTGCTTGTAGCGGGCGAAGCGGTAGCTGCCCAGGCCCCAGCCCAGCTGCAGCGCGGCCAGCTGGTCGGCCGGCAGTTCGCCCTGCGGCGCCCAGGCACCCTCGGGCAGGGCCTGCGGACCGTGGGCGTAGGCATACGGATCCAGGCGGTCGCCCACGCCCAGCACCGCGCCGGCGATGCCATCGCTGCCCGGCAGCAGCACCGCGCTGCCGGGGGCGGCGTCGAAGGCCTGCGCCTTCAGCCACGCGGCCACGGCGGCGGGCTGGGCGTCGCGCCAGGCGGCAAAGCCGGCGCGGTCGAGCAGGTACAGGGGAAGGGCAGGGGTGCCTGGGGTGGCGTAAGCGGGGTTCATGCGTAGGTTCCGGAAGTCGGCCGGCAGGCGTCGGCCAGGTGGGCGTCCAGCCAGTCGGCCAGCGCGGTCAGGGTGTCGAACTCCAGGTCCGGCTCCAGCTCCGGGTGCGACCAGGCCGCGCCGGTGCGGTTGATCCAGCAGGTGCGCAGGCCGGCGCGCGCGGCGCCGGCCACGTCCATCTCCACGTGGTCGCCCACGTGCAGCACCTCGCCGTGGCCGCAGCCCAGCCGCTGGCAGGCGGCGTGGAAGATGCTCGGGTGCGGCTTGGCGTAGCCGTGGTCGCGCGAGCCCAGCTGGAAGGCGAAGTGCTGCATCAGCCCGATCCGCTCCAGGTCGGCATTGCCGTTGCTCACCGCCGCCACCGGCACGCGCGCGGAGATGCGCGCCAGGGCCCCGATCGCGTCGGGGTAGCACTCGACCTGGTTGCGGGCGGCGTAGAACACCTCGTAGGCCGGTTCCAGCAGGTCCATGGAGGCGCCGCTGGCCTGCAGCGCCTCAGCGATGGTCAGCCGGCGCAGGGCGGAGAGGTCGTGGTGCAGGTGCGGGTTGTCGCGGAAGGAGCGCTCGCGCAGCTCCCGCATCGCCTCCACCGGGAACATCGCCGCGGTGGCCGGGCTGTGCTGGAGCATCCACTCGTGCAGGACCTGGTCGATGCGCGCGCCGATCGGGGCGAACGGCCACAGCGTGTCGTCGAGGTCGAGGGTGATGGCGCGGACGGTGAAGCTCACCGGGGCATTGTAGGCCCGGGGCCGCGGGCGTGGGCGGAACACTCCGTGAAAGGCGCTCTCCCCGGATGGGTAGCCAGACGACGGTCATTCCAGCAGCCTGGCCCAGCCCTGCATGCCCTCGACCTGCTCCAGCACCAGCTTCACGCACACCAGCAGCGGCACCGCCAGCAGCAGGCCGACCAGGCCCCACAGCCAGCCGAACAGCATCAGCGCCAGGATCAGCACCAGCGGCGACAGCGCCATGCTGCGGCCGAGGATGATCGGGGTGACCAGCTGGCCCTCGATGGTGTGCAGCACCAGGTACAGCACCGCCGGGGTCACCGAGGCCAGGGTCTCGTCGAAGCGGATGAAGCCCACCAGCAGCATCGCGATCATGCCGATCAGCGGGCCCACGTACGGCGCGTAGTTGAGCAGCATCACCATCGTGCCCCACAGCAGCGCCTCCTGCAGCGGGAAGCGCAGCAGCACCAGGATGCCGGCGAACACCAGGCCCACCGTGGCGTTGATCAGGCTGATGGTCAGCACGTAGCGCGACACCTGGTGCTCGATCGACTGCAGGATCTCCACCGTGAACTTCTTCTGCTGCCGCCCCGGCAGCAGCGCGATCGCGTTCCGCTGCAGGTTCTCACCGTAGACCATGAAGAAGAACGTCAGCAGGATCACCGCCAGCACCGAGGCCAGCAGGCGCGGGGTGCGGGTCAGCACCGCGTAGGGATCGTCGACCCGGGTGCGCACCACCTGCACCTTGCGGTTGGCCTCGCCGGCGGCGGCGCGGGCCATGTCCTCGGCGATGCGGTTGGCCTCGTGCATCGGCTTGGTCAGGTTCTGCAGCTCGCGGCCGATCTTGCGCGCCTCGCGCGGGGCCTGCTCGGCCCAGGCGGTGGCCGGCTCCACCAGCTGCACCGCCAGCAGGGTGGTGCCGGCCAGGCCGGCCAGCAGCACCAGCAGCGCGGCCAGGAAGCGCGGGATCCACAGCCGCCGCAGCAGCCGGATCAGCGGATTGCCGACCAGGGCGAAGAACATCGCCAGCAGGATCGGCAGGATCACCTCCTGCGCCGCCCACAGGGTGAAGCCCACTGCCAGGGTGGCCAGCACCACCAGCGAGCCGGGCGCGCGCGGGCGCAGGTGCGGCAGGTGCGCGTCGATCGGCACCGGCACCGGCTCGGCGACGACCGGCGTATCGGGGGAGGGCGGATTGGAAGGCGGGGAAGACATGCGGCCTCGGGCGGCGGACGCCGGCGTGGCGTTGGGGGATGCGGGATGGCGCGGCTAGCGCTCGGAGACGTCGGTGGCCGCTTCGGCCGGGGCCGGTGCGCGCGGCGCGCCTGGCGGCGGGCCGGCGTAGGTATAGGTGGGCGCCGGCTGTGGCCGCGCCCCGGCCACCGCGTCGGCGGCGGCCGCCGCGGCCTGTGCCGGGGCGGCGCTGGCCGCGAACTCCGCGGTTGCCGCGCCCTCGGCCGCGGTCTCGGCCGCTTCCTCGGCGGTGGCCGAGGCAGCGGCGGCGCGGATCGAGGCCAGCATGGTCGAGGCGGTGCCCAGCAACTGCAGCCAGCGCGCCGCGCCAATCCGTGCCAGCGGCTCGGCGCGGCCG
>NZ_ALIP01000117.1:0-10353 GCF_000283075.1 Pseudoxanthomonas sp. GW2 | reverse complement strand
GGGGGGGGGGGCGGCGAGGACGGATGGCGGCCGGCCGCCGGCGCGGCTACCATGGCCGCGGGGAAAATCCGCAATCCGCCTGATGCACAGCCTGAAGCTGGTGATCGCCGACGACGAGCCGCTGGCGCGCGAGCGCCTGCGCACGCTTCTTGCCGGCGATGCAGGAGTCGAAGTGGTGGCCGAGGCCGGCGACGGCAGCGAGGCGCTGGAGGCCTGCGCCCGCCACCAGCCGCACGCCGTGCTGCTGGACATCGCCATGCCCGGCATGGACGGGCTGGAAGTGGCGCGGCGCCTGGCCGGCAGCGACCCGGCCACCGCGGTGGTGTTCTGCACCGCCTACGACGAGCACGCGCTGTCGGCGTTCGAGGCCGCGGCGATCGACTACCTGGTCAAGCCGGTGCGCCCGGAGCGGCTGGCCGCCGCGCTGGGGCGCGTGCGCGCGTTCCTGGCCGGGCGCGGCAACGCCGTCCCGGCGCAGCGCCGCACCCAGCTGTGCGCGCGCCTGCGCGGCAGCCTGCGGGTGATCCCGCTGGAGGACGTGCGTTATCTGCAGGCCGAGGAGAAGTACGTGGTCGTGCACCACGCCCGCGGCCAGGACCTGATCGAGGAATCGCTGAAGTCGCTGGAAGAGGAGTTCGGCGACCTGTTCGTGCGCATCCACCGCAACTGCCTGGTGGCGCGCCGCGAACTGTCCGAACTGCGGCGCGGCCCGGACGGCCACGTCCAGGCCCTGCTGCGCAGCGGCGGGCCGGCCCTGGAGGTCAGCCGGCGCTGCGTGCCGGTGCTGCGCCAGGCCCTGCAGCAGCCCTGAGCGCCAGCCGGGCAGGGGCAGGCCACCGGCGCAAGCGTTCCGCGCAAGGCGCCGGGGGCGTGCTTCGCCGATAATGCGCGCATGGACACCCTGCGCATCGCCACCCGCAAGAGCCCGCTCGCCCTGTGGCAGAGCGAATACGTCGCCGCCCGCCTGCGCGCGGCCCATCCCGGCCTGGAGGTGGTGCTGGTGCCGCTGAGCACCCGCGGCGACGAGGTCCTGGACCGCTCGCTGGCGGCGATCGGCGGCAAGGGCCTGTTCCTCAAGGAACTGGAGCTGGCGATGCAGCGCGGCGAGGCCGACTGCGCGGTGCACTCGCTCAAGGACGTGCCGATGGAGCTGGAGCCGGGCTTCGCCCTGCCGGCGGTGCTGGAGCGCGCCGACCCGGCCGATGCCTTCGTCAGCAACGCCTGCGCCGACCTGGACGCATTGCCGCAGGGCGCGGTGGTCGGCACCTCCTCGCTGCGCCGCCAGGCGCAGCTGCGCGCGCGCCGCCCGGACCTGCAGCTGCGCGACCTGCGCGGCAACGTCAACACCCGCCTGGCCAAGCTCGACGCCGGCGAGTACGACGCCATCGTGCTGGCGTGCGCCGGCCTGCAGCGGCTGGGCCTGGACGCGCGCATCCGCTCCCGCCTGCTGCCGCCGCAGTGGCTGCCGGCGCCGGCGCAGGCGGTGGTGGCCTGCGAGTGCCGCGCCGGCGACGAACGCACCCTCGGCCTGCTGTCGGTGCTGGAGCACGCGCCCACCCGCACCGTGATCGAGGCCGAGCGCGCGCTCAACCGCAGCCTGCACGGCAGCTGCCACGTGCCGGTGGCCGCCTACGCGGAGCTGCGCGGTGACCGCCTGCACCTGCAGGCCCTGGTCGGCTCGGCCGCCGACGGCCGCGCCGTGCGCGCCGAAGGCGAGGGCCCGGCCGCCGACCCGGCGGCGCTGGGCCGGCGCCTGGCCGCCGAGCTGCTGGAGCGCGGCGCCGGCGAGTTCCTGTAGGCCCCGCGCCCGCCCGCACGCCCCGTGCCGCAGCTAGCGCGAGCCGCGCCGGTGGGCCGGGTGCCTGCGAGCCAGGCAAGCGCGGCCGGCAGGGCGGGTCGCCCGGCCTCCGTCGCAGCGGGCCCTGCAACCGCGCATAATCGCGGGCATGGACCGCTACGAACGCATCAACGCGCTGCACCGCATCCTCAAGGCGGCGCGCTACCCGGTGACCGTGCCGCGGCTGCAGGAGGAGCTGGGCTGCTCCCGGGCCACCGTCTACCGCGACCTGGCCTTCCTGCGCGACGCGCTGATGGCGCCGGTGGAGGGCGACGGCGAGGCGGGCTTCCGCTACGCGGCGGCCGAGAGCGAGCGGTTCGAGCTGCCGGGGCTGTGGCTCAGCTCCGAGGAGCTGTACGCGCTGCTGGCCTCGCAGCAGCTGCTGCGGCGCACCGGCGCCGGGGTGCTGTCCAGCGTGCTGGCGCCGCTGCAGCAGCGCATCGAGGGCCTGCTTGCCGCCCAGGCTGGCACCAGCCGCTGGCCGGTGCAGCGGGTGCGGGTGATCCCGCACCGCGGCCGCCGCCTGGACGAGACCAGCTTCCGCACCGTCGCCTCGGCGGTGCTGGAGCGCAAGCGCCTGGCCTTCGAATACCGCGCACGCTCCACCGACGAGATCACCCGGCGCAAGGTCTCGCCGCAGCGGATCACCCATTACCGCGACAACTGGTACCTGGATGCCTGGGACCACGAGCGCGAGGGCCTGCGCAGCTTCGCCGTGGACCGGATCAGCCAGGCGCGGCTGCTGGACGAGCCGGCGCACGATGTCGAGGACGGCGTGCTGGACCAGCACTTCGCTTCCAGCTACGGCATCTTCTCCGGCGAGCCCAAGGGCTGGGCGACCATCGTGTTCAGCCCCAAGGTCGCGCGCTGGGTGGCCGACGAGCACTGGCACTCGCGCCAGCAGGGCCGCTTCCTGCCCGACGGCCGCTACGAGCTGAAGGTGCCCTACAGCGTCTCGCGCGAGCTGCTGATGGACGTGCTGCACTACGGTGCCGATGCCGAGATCGTCGAGCCGGCGGTGCTGCGCGAGCAGGCCAAGAGCCTGCTTTCGCTGGCGCTGGCGCAGTACGACCGCTGAGGCGGGGGCCATGCTTCCCTCTTCCTCCCGGGGATAGGGGAAGGGCCCGGCAACCCGGCGCCGGCTGGGGCCCGCAAGAAGCGGAACTCCGGGCTCCCCGGGCGCGGGCACCGGTTGCAGCATTGCCCGCAAAGTCGGTGTGCTTCCGTAGGCCCTGGCAGTGATCGCTGCGGCTGGAGCCCGGCTCTCGCCCCCGACCTCCCCGCAGGCGGAGGGGGTACACCATCGCAGCCGGTGAGATGGCCCCCCGGCAACCTGCGCCTCCCAACAAGGAGCCGCAGCCATGTCGAACTGGTCGCCTACCCCCGCCGCCGCCCCCCGCCAACCCGAAGCCGCCGGGGCTCCGGAATCGAACCTGGAAAGGCTGTTGCGCTACTGGTTCGCCACCGGCCTGCTGGGCGTATGCCTGGTGCCGCCGCTGCGCGGTTCCTCCGAGTGGATCGGCTGGTGGCCGCTGTGGCTGGTGGGCATGCCGCTGGCGGCATGGTGGGCGCTGCACCGTTTCCGCCTGCCGCCGGCGCTGCCGGCCGCCGCGCGCCGCCTGCGCCAGCTGCGGCCGCGGGTCCAGGCCCGCCGCCGCGGGGGGCGCCGGGCTTCCGGCTTCGGCCGCCGCGCCGCCGCCTGAGCGCGGCCGGGACCGCCACGGGCCCCTGACCATCGGCATGCGTACGTCCGGCGGGCGCTGTGCTAGCTTCGCCGGCTGTCCCAGTTTCACGGAGTGCGTATGTCGCGTCTTGCCCAGGCCTGCCTCGTCGCCGGTCTCGCCGCCGCCGGGGTGGCCCATGCCCAGGAGCCCAACATGGCCGACGATCCCTACCAGTGGCTGGAGGACGTGACCGGCGAGCGCCAGCTGGCCTGGGTCCGCGCCCAGAACGCCCGGACCGACGCCGCCCTCGCCTCCACGCCCGAGTTCAAGGCCATGGAGGCCGGCATCCGCGAGGTGCTGGACTCCGACGCCAAGATCCCCGGGGTGCAGAAGATCGGGGGGTACTACTACAACTTCTGGAAGGACCGTAACCACGAGCGCGGCGTCTGGCGCCGCACCACGCTCGAGGAGTACCGCAAGCCCAACCCCGCCTGGGAAACGATCCTCGACCTCGACGCGCTGAACAAGGCCGAGGGCGAGAACTGGGTGTGGCACGGCGCCGACTGCCTGCGCCCGGCCTACGAGCGCTGCCTGATCGCGCTGTCGCGCGGCGGCGCCGACGCCGACGTCACCCGCGAGTTCGACCTCGAGCGCAAGGCCTGGGTCGAGGGCGGCTTCTTCCGGCCCGAGGCCAAGGGCGGCCTGAACTGGATCGACCAGGACACCGTCTACGTCTACACCGACTTCGGCGACGGCTCGACCACCGAGTCCGGCTACCCGCGCATCGTCAAGCGCTGGAAGCGCGGCACCCCGCTGGAGTCGGCCGAGGTCGTGTACGAGGGCAAGGACGACGACATGTACATCGCCGCCTTCCACGACGACACCCCGGGCTTCGAGCGCGACTTCGTCAGCCGCACCATCGCCTTCTACAACGACGAGCTGTACCTGGTCGGCAAGGACGGCAAGCTAGCCAAGGTCGACGCGCCCAACTCGGCCAACAAGGGCGTCAAGCGCCAGTGGCTGACCCTGGAGCTGCGCGAGCCGTGGTCCGTGGGCGGCCGCACCTACGCCGCCGGTTCGCTGCTGGCGGCCAACTTCGACGAGTTCATGGCCGGCAAGCGCGAGTTCGAGGTGCTGTTCGAGCCGACCGAGCGCAGCTCGCTGGCCAGCTTCGCCTGGACCCGCTCGCACCTGGTGCTCAACGTGCTGGAGGACGTGAAGAACCGCCTGCACGTGCTGACCCCGGCCGCCGGCGGCTGGAAGCGCAGCGAGTTCGTGGGCGCGCCGGCGTTCGGCACCCTGGCCGTGGGCGCGGTGGACAGCGACGAATCCGACGCGGTGTGGCTGACCGCCACCGACTACCTGACCCCGACCACGCTGTCGCTGGCCGCCATCGGCCAGCAGCCGGAGCAGCTGAAGTCGATGCCGTCGTTCTTCGACAGCAGCAAGCACGCGATCGAGCAGCACTTCGCCACCAGCAAGGACGGCACCCGCGTGCCGTACTTCCTGGTGCGGCCGAAGGACCTGAAGCTGGACGGCAAGGCGCCGACCCTGCTGTACGGCTACGGTGGCTTCGAGATCTCGCTGACCCCGTCGTACTCCGGCGGCCTCGGCCGCGCCTGGCTGTCGCGCGGCGGCGTGTACGCGGTGGCCAACATCCGCGGCGGCGGCGAGTACGGCCCGCGCTGGCACCAGGCCGCGCTCAAGCAGAACCGGCACAAGGCCTACGAGGACATGGCCGCGGTCGCGCAGGACCTGGTCAAGCGCAAGATCACCTCGCCGCAGCACCTGGGCGTGCAGGGCGGCAGCAACGGCGGCCTGCTGACCGGCAACATGCTGACCCAGTACCCGGAGCTGTTCGGCGCGGTGGTGGTGCAGGTGCCGCTGCTGGACATGAAGCGCTACAACAAGCTGCTGGCCGGCGCCTCGTGGATGGCCGAGTACGGCAACCCGGACACTTCCGACTGGGAGTTCATCAGGACCTTCTCGCCGTACCACCTGTTCGACCCGGCGAAGGAGTACCCGCCGGTGATCTTCCTCACCTCCACCCGCGACGACCGCGTCCACCCGGGCCACGCGCGCAAGATGGCGGCGAAGATGATCGATGCCGGCAAGGACGTGACCTACTACGAGAACATCGAGGGCGGCCACGGCGGCGCGGCCAACAATGCCCAGGCCGCGCACATGAGCGCGCTGGCCTACGCCTTCCTCTGGCAGCGCCTGAGCCAGCCGGCCAAGGCCAAGAAGTGATCCCTCGCGCCCCCGGCCCCGGCCGGGGGCGCCTGGTTCCGGGGTCCGCGCGCGCGCGGACCCTTCCGTTTTCCATCCCGGGACCGCATCGATGAGAATGCCCTTCCTGTTCGCACTTGCCCTGCTGATGACCACGCCCCCCGCCATCGCCGCCCCGCCCGACGCCGAGCGCAAGCCGTTCACGGTGACCGCCCCGTTCGGCGCCTCCCGCCAGGACGACTACTACTGGCTGCGCGACGACACCCGCCAGGACCGCCGCATGCTGGCCTACCTGGAGGCCGAGAACGCCTACGCCGACCAGCTGCTGGCGCCGCTGAAGCCGCTGCAGGAGAAGCTGTACGGGGAGATCGTCGCGCGCATCAAGCAGGACGACAGCTCGGTGCCGTACCGCGAGCGCGGCTGGTGGTACTACTCGCGCTACGAGAAGGGCAAGGACTACCCGGTCCCCGCCCGCCGCAAGGACGGCCCCGGCGTGGACGCGGTCGCGATCCAGGCCGCCAACGAGGCCGGCGACTTCGCCGCCGAGCAGGTGCTGCTGGACGTCAACCAGCTGGCCGCCGGCAAGGACTACTTCAGCGTCGGCGACTACGAGGTCAGCCCCGACAACACCCTGCTGGCCTGGGCGGAGGACGACGCCGGCCGCCGCCAGTACACCATCCGCTTCCGCAACCTGGCCACCGGCGAGGTCTACCCGGACACCATCAAGGGCGTCTCGCCCAACCTGGTGTGGGCCGACGACAACCGCACCCTGTTCTACGTCGAGAACGACCCGGAAACGCTGCTGACCGTGCGCGTGAAGAAGCACGTGCTGGGCACCCCGGCGGAGCAGGACCCGCTGGTGTACGAGGAGGAGGACGATTCCTTCTACATGGGCATCGGCCGCACCCGCGACGACAAGTACATCACCATCGGCCTGGACAGCACCGTGTCCTCCGAGGTCCGCTACGCCCCGGCCGCGGACCCGCGCGAGTTCCGGGTGCTGGCGCCGCGCCAGCGCGACGTGGAGTACGACGCCGACCACCACGGCGGCCGCTGGGTGATCCGCACCAACGCCGACGGCGCCACCAACTTCAAGCTGGTCACCGCGCCCAGCGACGCCACCTCGCGCAAGCAGTGGCAGGACTGGCTGCCGCACGACCCCGAGGGGTTCATCGAGGGGTACGAGCTGTTCGACGGCTTCACCGCGGTCGGCGAGCGCTCCGGTGGCCTGGAGCGGGTGCGCATCCTGCGCGCCGACGGCAGCCAGCAGTACGTGGCGGCGGACGAGCCGGCCTACTCGATGGGCCTGTCGGTCAACGCCGAGCCGGACACCCAGTGGCTGCGCTACGGCTACACCTCGCTGACCACCCCGGCCACCACCTACGAGCTCAACGTGGCCACCGGCGAGCGCCGCCAGCTCAAGCAGCAGGTGGTGCCGGGCTACGACCCGTCGCAGTACGCCACCGAGCGGCTGTGGGTGGAGGCGCGCGACGGCGTGCGCATCCCGGTGTCGCTGGTCTACCGCAAGGGCTTCCGGAAGGACGGCACCGCGGCGCTGTTCCAGTACGCCTACGGCAGCTACGGCATCTCCATGGACCCGGGCTTCAACGGCCCGGTGGTGAGCCTGCTGGACCGCGGCGTGGTCTACGCCATCGCCCACATCCGCGGCGGCCAGGAACTGGGCCGCAAGTGGTACGAGGACGGCAAGCTGCTGCGCAAGCAGAACACCTTCAACGACTTCGTCGACGTGACCCGCGCCCTGGTCGCGCAGGGCTATGCCGCGCCGGGCCGGGTCGCGGCCATGGGCGGCAGTGCCGGCGGCCTGCTGATGGGCGCGGTGGCCAACCAGGCGCCGCAGGACTACAAGGTGATCGTGGCCCAGGTGCCCTTCGTGGACGTGGTCACCACCATGCTCGATCCGTCGATCCCGCTGACCACCAACGAGTACGACGAGTGGGGCAACCCGGAGCAGCCGCAGTACTACGAGTACATGCTCAAGTACTCCCCGTACGACAACGTGCGCGCCCAGGCCTACCCGGCGATGTTCGTCGGCACCGGCCTGTGGGACTCGCAGGTGCAGTACTGGGAGCCGGCCAAGTGGGTGGCGAAGCTGCGCGACCTCAACACCGGCAGCGCGCCGATCGTGTTCCGCACCAACATGGACGCCGGCCACGGCGGCAAGTCCGGCCGCTTCCGCCGCTTCCGCGAGCAGGCCGAGTACTACGCCTTCGTGCTCGACCAGCTGGGCGTGGCCGAAAAGCCCTGACCCGGGCGCGTGCGCGGGCCTGCCGCCCGCGCACGCCATGCCGTCCGTGGCCGGGCGGCCACGGACGCGCCACGCCCGCCGGCCTATGATGCGCCGATGGGCAACCGCGACCGCTTCCGCTGGGCCTGGTGGCTGCTGGCCTACGCCAGCCTCGGCGTGGGCATCCTCGGCATCTTCCTGCCGGGCCTGCCGACCACGGTCTTCATCCTGGTCGCGGCCTGGGCCGCGGCACGCGGCTCCGAGCGGCTGGAACGGCGGCTGCTGGAGCATCCGCGCTTCGGTCCGGTGATTGGCGCCTGGCGCCAGCACCGCGCGGTACCACGCCGGGCCAAATGGGCGGCGACCTGGGCGATGCTCGCCTGCGCCGCGGTCCTGCTGGGGGTGATGCTGGCCGTGCCCTCGCACCGCGCCTGGATGGTGGTGCTGCCGGTTGCCTGCATGGCCGTGGTCGGCACCTGGCTGTGGCTGCGCCCGGAGCCACCGGAGGGCGCCGATCCGCCGCCGTGAATGGCAGCCGGCGAACCGGCCTGCACCAGCGCGTCGCTATACTCGGCGCATGGACACCATCCGACGTTCCGCCTTCCTCCTGGCACTTGCCGCGCTGCCGCTGCTGGCCGCCTGCGGCAACAAGGGCCCGCTGGTCATGCCGCAGAAGCCGGTCCCGGTCGAGGACCCGGCGCCCGCGCCGCCGGCCAGTTCCCCGGTGGAGCCGGACGCGCCCGCGCCGGGCGACGTTCCCACCACCCCGGCCGAGCCGCTGCCCGTGCCGGAGGACGCAGGCGCGGACGATGGCGATGGCTGAGCGCCTGCGCTTCAGCAAGATGCACGGGGCCGGCAACGACTTCGTCGTGCTGGACCTGCGCGATGGCAGCCCACCGCCGGACGCGGCACTGGCCGCGCGCCTGGCCGACCGCCACCGCGGCGTGGGCTGCGACCAGATCCTGACCATCGAGCCGCCGCGCAGCGCCGGCGCGGTGGCCGCCTACCGCATCTGGAACGCCGACGGCAGCCCCTCGGGGCAGTGCGGCAACGGCGCGCGCTGCGTGGCCGCCTGGCTGGTGCGCGACGGTGCCGCCCGCGGCGAACGCTTCGTGGTCGACAGCCCCGCCGGCATCCACCAGGTGCAGGTACTGGGCGACGACCGCTACGCGGTCGACATGGGGGCGCCGCGCTTCGCCCCGGCTGCGGTGCCGCTGGCCGGGTTCGAGGCCGAGGCGGCGGAGTACGCGCTGGAGCTCGATGGCCGCCGCGTCGTGTTTGGCGCGGTGTCGATGGGCAATCCGCACGCGGTGATCGAGGTAGGCGACGTGGGCACAGCCGACGTGGCCGGGCTTGGCGCCGCCCTGCAGGCCTCGCCCGCGTTCCCGCAGTCGGTCAACGTGGGCTTCGCCCAGGTGCTGGCGCCGGACCACGTGCGCCTGCGCGTGTACGAGCGCGGGGTGGGCGAGACCCTGGCCTGCGGCAGCGGCGCCTGCGCCGCGGTGGCCGCGCTGGTGCGGCGCGGCCGCATCGCGCGGCAGGCCACGGTGTCGTTGCCGGGCGGGGACCTGCGCATCGGCTGGGCGGCCGACGACGCACCGATCATCATGGCCGGACCGGCCGCATTCGTATTCGAAGGGGAGTGGCAGGCATGAGCGAGA
Organism: Pseudoxanthomonas sp. GW2; assembly: GCF_000283075.1. NCBI lineage: Bacteria > Pseudomonadati > Pseudomonadota > Gammaproteobacteria > Lysobacterales > Lysobacteraceae > Pseudoxanthomonas > Pseudoxanthomonas sp. GW2. Next base: position 717 of record NZ_ALIP01000117.1, on the reverse strand, counting down.
CCCAGGAGAAACTCGGCGCGCACGAGGTGGCTGCCTGGCTGCGCCGGCACCCGGATTTCCTTAAGCAGTTCCCCGACCTGGCGCAAAGCCTGGTGGTGCCGCGCGAGGACGGACGCACCGCCTCGCTGGCCAGCTACCAGCTGGAGGTGCTGCGGGAGAAGAACCGCGAGCTGTCGCGGCGGCTGGCCGACCTGTCGGCCAACGCCCAGGTCAACGAGCAGCTGGCGGTGCGCACCCACCAGCTGACCCTGTCGCTGATGCGCCAGGACAGCCGCGCAGAGACCCTGCGCGCGATGGCCGCCTCGCTGGCCGAGGACTTCGCCGGCGACCTGGTGCGGATCGTCTCGTTCCGCCCGGTGGCGGGCCTGGAGGACGCCGAGTGGCTGCGCGTGGTGGCCGAGGACGCGCCGGAACTGGGCGCGTTCCGCGACGCGCTGGCCTCTGGCGAGCCGCTGTGCGGGCGCCTGCAAGCGGACAAGAACGCGGTGCTGTACGGGCAGGCGCGCGAGCAGGTGCAGTCCAGCGCGTTGCTGCCGCTGGCCGGCACCGGCCTGGTCGCGGTCGGCAGCCACGACCCGAACCGCTTCTACCCGGGCATGGGCACCCTGTTCCTGCGCATGATGGGCGAGGCCCTGGCCACCGCGCTGGCGCGCTTCGACGCCCAGCCCTGAGCCCGGCACGCGCCCGCCGCGCCGCGGCGGGCGCATGATGCGACCC
>NZ_ALIP01000116.1:0-20741 GCF_000283075.1 Pseudoxanthomonas sp. GW2 | reverse complement strand
ACATGACCGCCGACTGGTGCGTGACCTGCAAGGCCAACGAGCGCAACGTGCTGGCCCGCGACGGCTTCCGCGAACTGCTGGGCCGCACCGGGGCGGTCTACATGCGCGGCGACTGGACCAATACCGATCCGGCCATCAGCGCGTTCCTCGAGGCGCACAACGCGGTGGGCGTGCCGCTGTACGTGGTCTACGGACCCGGCGCACCGCCGGCGGTGCTGCCGCCGGTGCTGACCCCGGCGATCGTCGAGGACGCCCTGCTCAGGGCGGCGGCGCGGTGAGGCCCGGCCTGCGCCTGGTCCTGGCGGCAGCCTGCGCCGCCGCGCTGGGCCTGGGCGCGCGCGCCTGGTACGAGCAGCGCCGCCCGGACCTGCCGGCGCCGCTGCCGGTGCCCGAAGGGGTGCGCGCGGCCATGCCGGGGCAGCACCCCGACCCGATCCGCCTGCCCGACCTGGACGGCAACCTCGTCGAACTGGCCGCGATCGCGCCCGGCCGCCCGCTGCTGGTCAACGTCTGGGCCAGCTGGTGCGGGCCTTGCGTGGAGGAGATGCCGGAGCTGCAGCGCTTCGCTGCCGCCCAGGGCGCGGACGGTGTCCAGGTCGTGGGCCTGGCCCTGGACGAGGCGGAGGCGGTGCGCGCCTTCCTGCGCCAGGTCCCGGTGGACTACCCGATCCTGCTGGACCGCCCCGGTCCGGCCGACGCCAGCGTGCGGCTGGGCAATACCCGCGGCCTGCTGCCCTACACGGTGCTGCTGGATCGGCAGCGCCGGGTGCTGCGGCAGAAGCTGGGACCGTTCCAGCCCGGCGAGATCGCCGACTGGGCCGCGGCCGGCACCGGGCCGGACTGAGGCCGGCCTTCAAACGGTTGCTTGAAACGCTTTCATCTTCGCCGAACTGGACAGTAAAGGCGCCTTCCTCCAGACTGCCGCCCTTTCCGGTTCCGCCCGCAACCATGGCAAAGCTGCTGGTCCTGCACGGCCCCAACCTCAACCTGCTCGGCACCCGCGAGCCGGAGGTCTACGGCCACGCAACCCTGGCCGACATCGACGCCGACCTGGCCCGCCGCGCCGCGGCCGCCGGGCACCAGCTCGAGTCGTTCCAGTCCAACGCCGAGCATGCGCTGGTGGACCGGGTCCAGGCCGCCCGCCAGGACGGCACGGCCTTCATCCTGATCAACCCCGCCGCCTTCACCCATACCTCCGTCGCCCTGCGCGACGCCCTGGCGGCGGTGGCGATCCCATTCATCGAGATCCACCTGTCCAACCCGCACGCCCGCGAACCGTTCCGCCAGCACAGCTACTTCAGCGACAAGGCGGTCGGCGTGGTGTGCGGGTTCGGCGCCGACAGCTACCGCTACGCCCTGGATGCGGCGCTGGCGCGGCTGCCGGCCTGAGCCCCATCCCGTTGCAACGCGTCCGCGCCGCGGACGCCCCACACAGAGGCCACCATGGACCTGCGCAAGATCAAGAAACTCATCGACCTGCTGGAAGAATCCAACCTCGCCGAAATCGAGATCAAGGAAGGCGAGGAAAGCGTGCGCCTGTCGCGCATCCCGCAGGGCGTGGCGGTGGCCGCCCCGGCCGCCTCGCTGGAAGTGCGCTCGCCCGCCGCGGCCCCGGCCGCCGCGCCGATGCCGATGAGCTCCCCGGTCGAGGCCGCCACCGGCGGCACCCCCAAGCCGGGCAGCGACCTGCCGCCGGGCCAGGTCGTGCGCGCGCCGATGGTCGGCACCTTCTACGCCGCCCCGGCCCCGGACAAGCCGGCCTTCGTCACCGTCGGCCAGCAGGTCAAGGCCGGCGACACCCTCGGCATCATCGAGGCGATGAAGATGTTCAACCCGATCGAGGCCGACGTCTCCGGCACCGTGGTCGCCATCCTGTGCGAGAGCGGGCAGCCGGTGGAGTTCGACCAGCCGCTGTTCGTGATCGGCTGACGCCGATCACGACGGGATTGGTGATTCGTGATTGGTGATTCGAAGGAGCGGCCGCACCAGCGCCTGGATGCATGGCGCGATGCGATGGAACTTGCCGCCCTGGTGTACGCGTACTCGGCCGGCTTTCCCGCGGAGGATCGGTACGGCCTGACGGCGCAGATGCGCCGGGCCGCCGTGAGCGTGCCATCGAACATCGCCGAAGGCGCCGCCCGTCGCTATGCCCCTGAACTCGTACGTTTCCTGCTGATTGCGCGCGGCTCGCTGTCCGAACTGGATACGCAGCTGGCGCTGGCTCCGCGGCTCGGCCTCGCCGCCCCGGACCAGGACCTCCTGCAGCTGCTCGATCGCACCTTCGCGCGCCTCAACGCGCTGATCAGGTCGATCGACGACACCGCAGCCGCGCGCGACGAGCCGGCCTACTACGAATTACCAATGACGAATCACGAATCACGGGCCCAATCCCATGCTCGATAAAGTCGTAATCGCCAACCGCGGCGAAATCGCGTTGCGGATCCTGCGCGCCTGCCATGCGCTGGGCATCCGCACCGTCGCCGTGCACTCCACCGTGGACCGCAACCTCAAGCACGTGGCCATGGCCGACGAGTCGGTCTGCATCGGGCCGGCGCCGTCCACCGACAGCTACCTCAACATGGCCTCGATCATCGCCGCCGCCGAGGTGACCGATGCCCAGGCCATCCACCCCGGCTACGGCTTCCTGTCCGAGAACGCGGACTTCGCCGAGCGGGTGGAGCAGTCCGGCTTCATCTTCATCGGCCCCAAGCCCGACACCATCCGCCTGATGGGCGACAAGGTCGAGGCGATCCGGGCGATGAAGGCCGCCGGCGTGCCCTGCGTGCCCGGCTCCGGCGGCCCGCTGGGCGACGACATCGCCGCCAACGCCAGGATCGCCCGCGAGATCGGCTACCCGGTGATCATCAAGGCCGCCGGCGGCGGCGGCGGCCGCGGCATGCGCGTGGTCCACTCCGAGGCCGCGCTCAGGGCCGCGATCGAGACCACCAAGAGCGAAGCCAAGGCCGCCTTCGGCAATGGCGAGGTGTACATGGAGAAGTACCTGGAGAATCCGCGCCACGTGGAGATCCAGGTGCTGGCCGACGGCCAGGGCAACGCCATCCACCTCGGCGAGCGCGACTGCTCGATGCAGCGCCGCCACCAGAAGGTGGTCGAGGAGGCGCCGGCGCCGGGCATCACCGCCGAGCAGCGCGCGGAGATCGGCAAGGTCTGCGTCGAGGCATGCATCCGCATCGGCTACCGCGGCGCCGGCACGTTCGAGTTCCTGTACGAGAACGGCCGCTTCTACTTCATCGAGATGAACACCCGCATCCAGGTCGAACACCCGGTCACCGAGATGGTCACCGGCATCGACCTGGTGGCCGAGCAGCTGCGCATCGCCGCCGGCCACAAGCTGCGCATCCGCCAGGAGGACGTGGTGCTCAACGGCCACGCCATCGAGTGCCGCATCAACGCCGAGGACCCGGAGACCTTCTTCCCCAGCCCCGGCCTGATCCAGCACTTCCACGCCCCGGGCGGCCCGGGCGTGCGCGTGGACACCCACATCTACGAGGGCTACCGCGTGCCGCCGAACTACGACTCGATGATCGGCAAGCTGATCGTGCACGGTCCGGACCGCGAGACCGCGATCTGCCGCATGCGCGTGGCCCTGAGCGAGATGGTGGTCGACGGCATCAAGACCAACATCCCGCTGCAGCAGCGGATCATGCGCGACAAGGGCTTCCAGGCCGGCGGCCAGAACATCCACTACCTGGAGAAGCGCCTGGCCGAGCGCAAGAACCAGTCGATCGCACTGGGGTGAGGACAACCCGCCTGCGCGGCGCCGCCTCGGGAACGCCCCGGCGCGCCGCGCCGGGCAGGTGGCACCTGGGGCCGGCCATGCCGGCCCTTTCCCTTTGCGGCCAGCGCAGGCCCCGCGTGAGACAATCGCGCCCCCACACCGCAACCGCCCACGCCCATGCCCTACCTTGAACTTAGCCTGCGCAGCACCGAGGCCGAGCAGCCGCGCTACGAGCGCGCGCTGGAGGACGTGGGCGCGCTGTCGGTGACCCTGCTGGACGCCGACGCCGACACTCCCAACGAGCGCGCCATCCTCGAACCCGGCGTGGGCGAGACCCCGGTGTGGAAGTCGCTGGTGCTGAGCGCGCTGTTCGACGCCGACGTCGACGCGCTGGCCCTGCTGGCCGCGCTGGAGGCGTTCGACCCGTCGCTGGACTGGAGCAGCGCCTCGTTCCGCAAGGTCGAGGACCAGGACTGGGAGCGGGTCTGGCTCGACCAGTTCCAGCCGATGCGCTTCGGCGCGCGCACCTGGATCGTGCCGTGGAACCACGAACTGCCGGCCGAGGCCACCGCGGCCGATGCCGCGGTGGTGCGCCTGGACCCGGGCCTGGCGTTCGGCTCGGGTACCCATCCGACCACCGCGCTGTGCCTGCGCTGGCTGGACCAGCTGGCCGGCGAAGGCCTGCTGCAGGACGCGCGCGTGCTCGACTTCGGCTGCGGCTCCGGGATCCTCGCCCTGGCCGCGCTGAAGCTCGGCGCCGCGCAGGCGGTGGGCGTGGACAACGACCCGCAGGCGCTGCAGGCCTCGCTCGACAACGCGCTGCGCAACGAGGTCGAAGGCCAGCTGGCGGTGTACCTGCCGCAGGACGAACCGGAAGCGACCTATCCGGTGGTGGTGGCCAACATCCTCGCCTCGGCGCTGGATGCGCTGGCCAACACCCTGGCCGCGCGCGTGGCCCCGGGCGGGCGCATCGCCCTGTCCGGCATCCTGGAGGGCCAGGAAGGCGAACTGCTGCAGCGCTACGCGGCCTGGTTCGACGAGCTGCAGGCCAGCGTCGACGGCGATTGGGTGCGGATCGACGGCGTGCGCCGCTAAGGCGCCTGCGCCGGCCGCGGGCGCATGGTTGAATAGCGGGCATGTTCACCGCCTGCCCGCACTGCGATTTCCTGGTCACCCACCTGTCGGGCCAGCCGCGGCCCGAGGCCTGCCCGCGCTGCGGCAAGCCGCTGGCGGCCGATCCCGGCGCATCGGCCGCCAGCGGTCCGGCCGTGGCAGGCGCGGCTGCACCGCCGGCGCTGGCCACCCTGCTGGATGACGAACCGACGCCGCCGGCCGCTACCGCGCCGGAAGCGGCATCCGCCGCAGCAGACCCTGCGCCCGGACCGGAGCCCATCCCGCAACCGCAGCCCGAGCCGCGGTCCACGCCGCAGCCGCCACCGGCCATCGCCGCGGATGCACCGTCCGTCGTCGCCCTGCATGCCACGCCGGCGCAGGCGTCCGCCGCACCACGCACCAACGCGGCGCGCCCGCGGCGCGCGCGCTGGCAGTGGCCGCTGGTGGTGCTGCTGGCCCTGCTGCTCGGCCTGCAGGTGCTGCTGGCCGACCGCGCGCGGCTGGCGGCCGATCCGCAATGGCGCCCGTTGCTGCTGCAGGCCTGCGGCGTGCTGCGCTGCAGCCTGCCGGACTGGCGCGAGCCGGGCGCATTCACCATGGTCGAGCGCAGCGTGCGCCCGGGCCAGGCGCCGGGCACCCTGCGCGTGGACGCCACCTTCCGCAACGATGCGCGCTGGGCCCAGCCCTGGCCGCTGCTGCAGCTGTCGCTGGCCGATGCCGACGGCCGCACCACCGGCAGCGGCGTGTTCGCGCCGGAGCAATACCTGGGCGAGGCGCCGGAAGGATTGCTCGCACCCGGGCAGAGCGCGCAGGTCACCTTCGTGGTGCAGGAGCCGGCGCCGGGCACGGTGGCGTTCTCCTTCAGGTTCCACTGATGGCCAATGGCAGCGGCCGGGCGGCCGCGCTAGACTCCCCAACCCGCTCGATGCACGTGCATCAGCCAACGGAACCCGACGTGCAGCAGAACTCCCCCTCCCGCGCCGACGCCGGCCGCAGCGCCCCCCGCCCGCCCCTGCGCGAGCACGTGGCGCAGTCGGTGCGCCGCTACCTGCGCGACCTGGACGGGGTGGAAGCCAACGACGTCTACGAGATCGTCCTGCGCGAGATGGAGATCCCGCTGTTCGTCGAGGTGCTGAACCACTGCGACGGCAACCAGAGCCGCGCCGCGGCGCTGCTGGGGATCCACCGCGCCACCCTGCGCAAGAAGCTGAAGGACTACGGGCTGGTCTGAGCCCGCGGGCGGCCCCGGGGGCGGCGGCTATAATTCCGCCTCTTTCCCCGCACCCTGCTGCCCACCCATGACCGCCGATTTCCTGCCCGTGCGCCGGGCACTGCTGTCCGTTTCCGACAAGACCGGCCTGATCGACCTGGCCCGCGCCCTGGCCGCGCGTGGCGTCGAGCTGCTGTCCACCGGCGGCACCGCCCGCGCCATCCGCGAGGCCGGCCTGCCGGTCAGGGACGTGTCCGAGGTCACCGGCTTCCCGGAAATGATGGACGGCCGGGTCAAGACCCTGCACCCGGTGGTCCACGGCGGCCTGCTCGGCCGCGCGGGCCTGGATGATGCGGTGATGGCCGAGCACGGCATCGCCCCGATCGACCTGCTGGTGCTGAACCTGTATCCGTTCGAGCAGGTCACCGCCCGCGCCGACTGCACCCTGGCCGAGGCGGTGGAGAACATCGACATCGGCGGCCCGGCGATGCTGCGCAGCGCGGCCAAGAACTTCGCCCGGGTCGCGGTGGCCACCTCGCCGGAGCAGTACGCCGGCCTGCTGGCCGAGCTGGAGGCCAACGACGGCAAGCTCTCGGCCGCCACCCGCTTCGCCCTGTCGGTGGCCGCGTTCAACCGCGTGGCCCAGTACGACGCTGCGATCAGCAACTACCTGTCGGCCGTGACCGACGCCAGCGCCGAAGTGCCGGTGCGCGCGGCCTTCTCCGCCCAGGCCAACGGCAGCTTCGTCAAGGTCATGGACCTGCGCTACGGCGAGAACCCGCACCAGCAGGCCGCGTTCTACCGCGACCTGCACCCGGCGCCCGGCTCGCTGGCCACCTTCACCCAGCTGCAGGGCAAGGAGCTGAGCTACAACAACATCGCCGACAGCGACGCGGCCTGGGAATGCGTGCGCCAGTTCGACGCCCCGGCCTGCGTGATCGTCAAGCACGCCAACCCCTGCGGCGTGGCCGTGGCCGCCGGCGTGGGCGAGGCTTACGAGCAAGCCTACGCCACCGACCCGACCAGCGCCTTCGGCGGCATCATCGCCTTCAACCGCCCGCTGGACGCGGCCACCGCGCAGACCATCCTCGACCGCCAGTTCGTCGAGGTGCTGATCGCCCCGGACTACGACGAAGGCGCGCTGGAGTACGCGAAGAAGAAGGCCAACGTGCGCGTGCTGCGGATCCCGATGGCGCCGCCGTCGCCGGGCTTCATCGACCTCAAGCGCGTGGGCTCGGGCCTGCTGATGCAGACCGCCGACGACCGCGTGGTCACCCGCGACGAACTGAAGGTGGTGACGAAGCTGGCCCCCACCGAACAGCAATTCGCCGACCTGCTGTTTGCCTGGAAGGTGGCCAAGTTCGTCAAGTCCAACGCCATCGTCTACGCGAAGGACAACCGCACCATCGGCGTCGGCGCCGGGCAGATGAGCCGCGTCTACTCGGCGCGCATCGCCGGGATCAAGGCCGCCGACGCCGGGCTGGTGGTCGAGGGTTCGGTGATGGCCTCCGACGCGTTCTTCCCGTTCCGCGACGGCATCGACGCGGCGGCCGAGGCCGGCATCAAGGCGGTGATCCAGCCCGGCGGCTCGATGCGCGACGCCGAGGTGATCGCCGCGGCCGACGAGCACGGCATCGCCATGGTGTTCACCGGCGTGCGCCACTTCCGCCACTGAGCGCCGTCCGCCGGCGGGCATGGGCGCGGCCGCGTCCCCCGGGGCGCGGCCGCTGCGCGTTGCGCACCAACCGGCATCACCCGGCGTTCGCCGCCGCGCCGCTACCTTGCCCGGCACGCCGCCCGCCCATGGGCCGGCCATGCACAAGGAGGCTGCCATGTGGATCCGCGAGGAAGGCCCCGGCGACGGCGACGCCATCTGCACCGTGCTGCGCGCCGCCTTCGCCGGATTCCCGGGCGCGGGCCAACTGGAGGCCCGCACCGTGGACAGCCTGCGCCTGGACGACGCGCTGGCGGTCTCGCTACTGGCCGACATCGACGGCCGCGTGGCCGGCTACGTCGCCTTCTCCCCGGCACGGCCCTCGCGCGACGGCGACGCCTGGTACGTGCTGGGCCCGCTGGCGGTGGACCCGGCCGACCAGGGCCATGGCGTCGGCAGCGCCCTGGTCCATGCCGGCCTGCGCGCGCTGCAGGAGCGCGAGGCCAACGGCTGCGTGGTCCTGGGCGATCCGGCCTACTACGGGCGCTTCGGCTTCGTCGCCGATCCGCTGCTGACCCTGCCCGGGGCGCCGGAAGGCATGTTCCAGGCGCTGCGCTTCACCGACGCCGCATCGGCCGGCGAGGTGGTGCTGCATCCGGCCTTCGGCCACCACGAGAAGCCCTGAGCCAGTCGCGGTGGTTGCCGGCGAAAGCGCCGCGCGCGGCAGGCCGGACCCGGCGGGCAGGCTAGAATCGCGTTCCCTTTCCCGCGAATCCCTTCCCACATGAGCAAGGTCCTGGTCATCGGTTCGGGCGGGCGCGAGCATGCGCTGGCCTGGAAGCTCGCGCAGTCGCCGCGCGTCAGCGAAGTGATCGTCGCCCCGGGCAATGCCGGCACCGCCTCCGAGGGCAAGTGCCGCAATGCCGCGGTCAAGGTCACCGACCTCGAGGGCCTGCTGCAGCTTGCGCGCGACGAAGGCGTGGCGGTGACCGTGGTTGGCCCCGAGGTGCCGCTGGTGGCCGGCGTGGTCGACCGCTTCCGCGAAGCCGGCCTACGCATCTTCGGCCCCACCGCCGCGGCCGCGCAGCTGGAAGGCAGCAAGGCCTTCGCCAAGGACTTCCTCGCCCGCCACGGCATCCCGACCGCGTTCTACGCCGTCCACACCCAGGTCGACGCGGCCCTCGCCTACATCCGCGAAAAGGGCGCACCGATCGTGGTCAAGGCCGACGGTCTGGCCGCCGGCAAGGGCGTGATCGTCGCCATGACCCTCGAGGAAGCCGAGGCCGCGGTGCGCGACATGCTCTCGGGCAATGCCTTCGGCGATGCCGGCGCACGCGTGGTGATCGAGGAATTCCTCGAGGGCGAGGAAGCCAGCTTCATCTCGATGGTGGACGGGAAGACGGCGCTGCCGATGGCCACCTCGCAGGACCACAAGCGCGTGGGCGATGGCGATACCGGCCCCAACACCGGCGGCATGGGCGCGTACTCGCCGGCGCCGGTGGTCACCCCCGACGTGCACGCGCGGATCATGCGCGAGGTGGTGGAGCCAACCGTGGCCGGCATGGCTGCCGACGGCATCCCGTTCACCGGCTTCCTCTACGCCGGGCTGATGATCGATGCCTCCGGCGCGCCGAAGGTGATCGAGTTCAACGTGCGCTTCGGCGACCCGGAAACTCAGCCGGTGATGCTGCGCCTGCAGTCGGACCTGCTGGACCTGGTCGAGGCGGCGATCGACGGCCGCCTGCACGAGGTCCAGGCGCAGTGGGATCCGCGGCCCTCGCTGGGCGTGGTGATCGCCGCGCGTCCGTATCCGGAGTCGCCTGTGACGGGCGAGGCCATCAGCGGTCTCGACGCGGTGCCCGCCGACGTCAAGGTGTTCCATGCCGGCACCGCGCTGGATGCCGACGGCAAGGTCGTCAGCGCCGGCGGCCGCGTACTGTGCGTGACCGCGCTGGGCGACAGCGTGGCCGACGCCCAGCGCCGCGCCTATACCGGGGTGGACGCGATCCGCTGGGAACACGCCTTCTGCCGCCGCGACATCGGCTGGCGCGCGATCGCCCGCGAGCAGGGCAACTGAGCCATGGCCGGCCGGGTCGAGCCGTTCCGCGCGATCGCCATCAGCCAGCTGGCGCGTGCGCTGGAGGCCCAGGGCCGCTCCGTGGTGCACATGGAGTTCGGCCAGCCTTCCACGCCGGCGCCGGCCGCGGCACTGGCGGCGGTGCGCGAGGGGCTCGACCGCGATCCGCCCGGCTACTGGGAGAGCGTGCCGCTGCGGGCGCGCATCGCCCGCCACTACCGCGATGCCTACGCCGTGGAGGTGGACCCGGAGCAGGTCATCCTCACCTGCGGTGCCTCGCCGGCGCTGCTGCTGGCCATGCTCTCGCGCTTCGAGGCCGGCGACCGGGATCGCCTTCGCCCGCCCCGGCTACATCGCCTACCGCAATACCGCCATCGCCGCGCGCCTGCGGCCGGTGGAGATCGGCTGCGGGCCGGACAGCCGCTACCAGCTCACCGCGGCGGCGATCGCCGCGCTGGATCCGGCGCCGGCCGGAGTGATCCTTGCCAGCCCGGCCAATCCCACCGGCACCATCATCGAACCCGAAGAGCTGCGCGCCATCGCGGACGTGTGCCGGCAGCGCGGCATCGTCCTGCTGTCGGACGAGATCTACCACGGCCTGCACTACACGCAGCCGGCGCACTCGATCCTGCAATACGCGCCGGACGCGATGGTGGTGAACAGCTATTCGAAGTACTACTCGATGGTGGACTGGCGCCTGGGCTGGCTGCTGGTGCCGCCGTCGCACGTGGACACCGCGCGTGCCTATGCCGGCAACCTGTTCCTGACCCCGCCCTCGCCCAGCCAGCAGGCCGCGCTGGTGGCGATGGACTGCACGGAGGAGCTGGAAGGCCATCGCGCCACCTACGCGCGCAACCGCCAGCTGCTGCTGGAGGCGCTGCCCGACCTGGGCCTGGAGCGCATCGCCCCGCCCGACGGCGCGTTCTACATCTGGGCCGACGTGGCCCACCTGGCCGACGACAGCCTCGGGCTGTGCCGGCGCATCCTCGAGGACACCGGCGTGGCCCTGGCCCCCGGCGTGGACTTCGACCCCGTCGATGGCCACCGCTTCATCCGCTTCAGCTTCGCCCCGGCCACGGTGCACGTGGAGGAGGCGCTGCGACGGCTGCGGCCGTGGTTCGCGGCGCAGCCGCGCATCCGCTGAGGGCTCAGCCGGGCGCGCCGCCCAGGTAGTCCAGCACCACCTGCAGCATCGCCTTCGCGCCATGCTCCAGCGCCGCCTCGTCCGGCGCGTAGTGCGGCGAGTGGTTGATCGGAGCCTGCGCCGGATCCTGCCCGGCCGGCGTGGTGCCGACCAGGAAGAACGCGCCCGGCACCTCGTTGGCGAACTGCGAGAAGTCCTCGGCGATGGTCTGCAGCGGCATTTCCACCACGTTCTCCGCGCCGGCGGCGGCCTGCAGCGAGGCCAGCACGCGTCGCGCCAGCTGCGGTTCGTTGATCGTGGCCGGCGCGGTGTTCACCACCTCCAGCTTCGCCGTGGCGCCGGCCGCATGTGCGTAATCGCTGGCGATGCGTCCGAAGCGCGCGATCACGTCCTCGCGCACGGCCGGGTCGAAGGTGCGCAAGGTACCGACCAGCTTCGCCTCGTCCGGGATGATGTTGAAGCGCACGCCGGCGTTGAACTGGCCCGCGGTCAGCACCACCGGCGTGCTGGCGATGTTCACCTGGCGCGCGATCATGCTCTGGGTGCCCAGCAGGATCTGCGCAGCCACCGTGATCGGATCGACGCCATCCCACGGCCGCGAACCATGGGTCTGGCGGCCACGCACCGTCAGGGCCCACTCGTCGGCGCTGGCCAGCAACGGCCCGCTGCGGAAGCCGACCTGGCCCACCTGCAGCGCGGACCACACGTGCAGGCCGAACACCGCCTCCGGGCGGAAGTCCTTCCACACGCCCTCGTCCAGCATCAGCCGCGCGCCGAACCGCGCACCGGGCTCGTCCGGGCCTTCCTCCGAAGGCTGGAACACGAACATCACCTCGCCGGCCAGTTCCTGCCGGCGTTCGGCCAGCGCGCGGGCCACGCCCAGCAGGATCGCCACGTGCAGGTCGTGGCCGCAGGCGTGCATCACGCCCACCGGCTGGCCGCGATAGGTCGAGCGCACGGTGGAGGCGAACGGCAGGCCGGTGGCCTCCTCCACGGGGAGCGCGTCCATGTCCGCGCGCAGGGCGATGCGCGGACCGGGTTTGCCACCGCGCAGGACCGCGGCCACGCCGGTGCGGGCGATGCCGGTGCGCGGCTCCAGTCCCAGCGCGCGCAGCTCGCGGGCGATGGCGGCAGCGGTGCGGACCTCGTGTCCGCCCAGCTCCGGATGGCGGTGGAAATCGCGCCGCCACTCCACCATCGCCGGGTACTGCGCCCTGGCCGCAGCGATGGCGATGGTGGTGGCGGATTCGGCGGCGGACGCGGGCAGGGCCATGCCCAGCAGCGCGGCCAGCAGGCCTGGCAGGATCGACGGCTTCATCACTCGGCTCCGGCGCGGGGATGGCCGATGGTAGCCGGCTGCCGCACTAGACGTTGGCCTGCTCCGCCGGCAGCGAGGTCTCGATCGGGGCGGCGCCCGGGCCAGCGCCGGCGGCCGCGCCATGGCTGTCCACGCCGTACGAGGTCATCGACAGCGAGCCGTAGGCGTAGCCCTCCACCAGCGGTCGCGCCGGATGCCCGGAAGCGGCGGCCAGGCCAGCGATGTACAGCAGCGGCAGGAAATGGTCCGGTGTGGGCACGGCCAGGCGGTAGTCGGGGTGGGATACCAGCGAGGGCGCGTCGTGCGGCCGTTCCAGCATCAGTTCGCGCGCGGCCTCCTCGAAGCGGCGGGTCCAGTCGAAGGCACCGTCGGGCTGGTGCCAGTCGATCGCGCGCAGGTTATGCACCACGTTGCCGCTGCCGATCACCATCACCCCGCGCGAACGCAGCGCGGCCAGCTTGGCGCCAAGGGCCAGGTGCCATTCCGGCGGCCTGCGCGCGTCGATCGACAGCTGCACCACCGGCACGTCCGCCTTCGGGAAGGCGTGCACCAGCACCGACCAGGTGCCGTGGTCCAGGCCCCAGCCATCCAGGTCAGCGCCGACCTGGTCGGGCGCCACCGCGTCCGCGACCTCCTCCACCAGCTCCGGCAGGCCCGGCGCCGGGTACTGCACGTCGAACAACGCCTGCGGGAAGCCGTAGAAGTCGTGGATGGTGCGCGGCCTGGGCATGGCGGTTACCGCAGTGAAGTTGCCGTACCAGTGCGCCGACACCGCCAGGATCGCGCGCGGCCGCGGCGCGGTGGCGCCGAAGGCGCGCCAGGCCTCGGTGTAGCGGTTGCGCTCCAGCGCGTTCATCGGGCTGCCGTGGCCAAGGAAGGCGGCCGGCATCAGGGCATGGGCGTCCACGCAGGACTCCGGAAACGGGGGTACCGCGCCCACTGTAAGCCGGCGCGGCCGGCGCGGCACGCAAGGCAACGGTCGGGTGCGCCGTCCACGCCGCGCATGTCCACCGCGACCCGGCGCTCTGCTAGGCTCCGCGCCAGTCCCGCGGAGAGCCGCATGGCCGCCCACAGCCAGTTCGCGCTGCTGACCCAGCGCCGTTTCCTGCCCTACTTCATCGTCCAGGCGCTCGGCGCCTTCAACGACAACGTCTACCGCCAGGCGATCATCGGCCTGCTGTTCTTCCTCGGGGTCAGCGCCGAGGAGCGCTCGACCTACGCGGTCATCGCCCCGGCGATTTTCATCGTGCCCTACTTCCTGTTCTCGGCCATCGCCGGACAGGTGGCCGAAAAGCTGGAGAAGCAGCGCCTGATCGTGATCACCACCAGCATGGAGATCGCGATCATGTCGCTGGCGGCGGTGGGCTTCCTGCTGCAGTCGATGCCGCTGCTGCTGGTGGCGCTGTTCTGCACCGGCCTGCAGTCGACCCTGTTCGGTCCGGTGAAGTACTCGGTGCTGCCGGCCATCCTCAAGCCCGAGGAGCTGACCGGCGGCAACGGCCTGGTCGAGATGGGCACCTCGATCTCGATCCTCGGCGGCATGATCACCGGCGGCCTGATCTTCCAGCTCGCCGGCGCCCACGGGCCGGAGGCAGCGGCCGCGGCGATCGTGGCGCTGGCCATCGCCGGCAACCTGGTGGCGCGCATGATCCCGCGGGTGGACGCCGGCGCGCCGGACTTGAAGATCGGCTGGAACCCGCTGCCTGAGTCGCTGGCGGTGCTGCGCATGGCGCGCGCCCAGCCGGCGGTGCGCAACGCCATCCTCGGCGTGTCCTGGTTCTGGTTCTTCGGCACCATCGTCACCTCGCAGCTGCCGGCCTACGCCGAACTCAACCTCGGCGGCGCCTCCGGCTCGGCCACGCTGTACATCTTCGTGCTGGCGCTGTTCTCGGTCGGCACCGGCACCGGCTCGCTGCTGTGCGAGAAGCTGTCGGCGCGCACCGTGGAGATCGGCCTGGTGCCGCTGGGCGCGGCCGGCATGAGCGCGTTCCTGCTGGACCTCTACTTCGCCCGCCCCGGCGCGCCGCCGGCCACCGGGCTGGACGTGGCCGGCTTCCTGGCCCAGCCCGGCAGCCTGCGCATCGTCGTCGACCTGCTGGGCATCGGCGTGTTCACCGGCTTCTTCGTGGTGCCGCTGTTCGCCCTGATCCAGAGCCGCACGCCGTCCTCGCGCATGTCGCGGGTGTTTGCCGCGCTGAACATCCAGAACTCCGGTTTCATCGTGCTGGCGGCGGTGGTCGGACTGGGCGCGGGCATGCTGGGCTGGAGCAGCCCGCAGCTGTTCCTGGCCCTGGCGATCGCCAACGTGCTGGTGGCGGCGTGGATCTTCGCCCTGGTGCCCGAGTTCCTGATGCGCTTCCTCGGCTGGGTGCTGGTGCGGGCGCTGTACCGGCTGCGCGTGCGCGGCGTGGAGGAGCACGTGCCCGACGAGGGCGCGGCGGTGCTGGTGTGCAACCACGTCAGCTACATGGACGCGCTGATCCTGGCGGCGAGCATCCCGCGCCCGGTGCGCTTCGTCATGTACTACCGGATCTTCGACATCCCGGTGATGAGCTGGATCTTCCGCACCGCCCGCGCCATCCCCATCGCCGGCGCGCGCGAGGACCCGGAGCGCATGCAGCGCGCGTTCGACGCGATCGACGCCGCGCTGGCCGAGGGCGAGCTGGTGTGCATCTTCCCCGAGGGCGCGCTGACCAAGGACGGCGGGATCGCGCCGTTCAGGTCCGGGGTGGAGCGGATCCTGGAACGCGCCGCCGCGGCCGGGCGCCCGGTGCCGGTGGTGCCGATGGCGCTGCGCGGCATGTGGGCCAGCATGTGGAGCCGGCGCGATTCGCGCCTGGGCCGCATGCGCGTGCCGCGCCGGCTGCGCGCGCGGGTAGAGGTGATCGCCGCCGCGCCGCTGCCCGGCCCGGTGTCGGCGCAGGCGCTGGAGGCACGCGTGCGCGAACTGCGCGGCGACGATGCATGAGCCACGCGCCACGGCGCGGCTTTTGCCGCCAGTGGCCGGTCGGTTAGGCTTGCGGCTGTTGTCCGGGGGGATGTACGCCAGCATGGACGCGCCGAACAACGCCATGGGACGTGGCACCTGTATTCCGGCAACCGGGGCCCGGGCAACCGCGCCGCGGACGACGGGCGCGCCGCCGCACGCGCGGCACGCCACCATCCGCGACCGCAGCTGTCCGCCCCTGCAGCACCGGGCCCGGTGCCCGCGCCGGCATGCCGCCGGCCGGTGTCAGGCCCGCCACGGCCTTTCCTTCCCTGCTGGAGCAACCTGATGAGCTACGTTCCGCCACCGTCCCCCCAGTCCGCCGCGCCGGTGCAGGAGCCGGTTCCCAACCACCTGGCCTGGGCCATCATCTCCACGATCCTGGCCACCTGCCTGTGCTGCCCGCTGGGGCTGGTCGGCATCGTCGCCATCGTGTTCGCCAGCAAGGTCAACTCGCTGCTCGACCGCGGCGACCTGGAGGGCGCGCGCCGCGCCTCGGCCAATGCCAAGACCTGGTGCTGGGTGGCCACCGCGCTGGCCATCATCGGCCTGCTGCTCAACATCTGGGCGCTGGCCACCGGCGGCATGGCCGAGTACATGCAGATGATGCAGCAGATGCAGGGCTGATCCATGGCCCTGTCGCGGCCCTTGCGGATCGCGATGCTGGCGTCGGCCGCGGTGGCGGCCGGCGCCGGCGTGTGGTTGCTGCGCACCTACGATCCCAACGTGGCCGGCAACCCGTTCCCGCCATGCATGTTCCGCGCCTTCACCGGCTGGTTCTGCATCGGCTGTGGCCTGACCCGGGCCATGCACGCGCTGGTGCACGGCGACCTGGTGCGGGCCTTCTCGATGAACCCGCTGGGCCTGCTGGCGCTGGGCCTGACCCCGCTGATGCTGGCCTGGTCCGGCGGCTGGCAGCCGCGGCTGCTGGCACCGCTGATGCGCTGGGTGCTGGCGCCGAAGCTGTGGCTGGCGGTGTTGCCGGGGTACTGGATCCTGCGGAACCTTCCGTGGTTTCCGTTCACGCTGCTCGCACCGGTCTAGGGCAACGCCAGCCCGGGCGGTGAGGCCGCTGGCGCGTGGCGACGCCTTCGTCGTGGCCAGCCCTGATGCCTGCCTGGCGCGGCGCGCGCCGCTCAGCCGGCCCAGCCGGCCAGGATCAGCAGGGCCAGCACTGCCAGCCAGAGCAACAGCGCCCGCCAGATCAGGTTCATCGCGTCGCGCAGCTCGGCCAGTTCGCCGCGCGCGGGCACGCGGCCGGCCTCCAGGTCCTCGGCGTCTTCCTCGGCCAGCTCGCCGACCACCGCCGCGCGCGCTGCCGCCTCCAGGAACCGGCTTTCCGGGTTCCAGCCGGCGCCGCCCTTGTGCCGCCAGGCACGGCTGACCAGATCGAAGTTGCCGGCCAGGGCCAGGGCCAGGGTCATCAGCTGGGCCACCGGCCATTCCATCCAGCGCAGCAGCCACAGCAGTCCGGCGGCGTTGTCCTCGGGCAGCTGGCGGACCTGGCCGGCGAACGCCGAACGCTCCAGCAGGCGGTACAGCACCGCCCCGGCCGGGCCCAGCAGCAGGAACCAGAACAGCACCGCGAACCAGCGCCGCAGGGCGGCGCGTGCCATCACCGCCGGCAGTCCGGGGCCTTCGGCCACCACCTGCCCGGGTTCGGCCGCCAGCTGGTCCAGGCGGGCCTTGCGGGTCGCCGGGTCCTCGGCGTCCAGCACCGCTTCCACGTCCACGTCCAGGTCGCGCGGGCCCCAGGCCAGGACCAGCACCAGCACGCCGAACAGCAGCCCCGGCAGGCCGTACAGCACCCGCCCCAGCGCCAGCTGCAGGGCCAGCACCAGCAGCACCGGCGGCAGCACCGCCAGGGCGATGCCCCAGCGGGTGCGCCAGGGGCCGCCGTCGGCCAGCTGCGCGGCCAGCCAGGCCTGCCAGCGCGCGTACCAGCCGAAGCTGCGCGCCGGCGCCAGCACGGCCGGCGCCACGTGGCCCAGCACCAGGGCGATGATCACCGCGACCAGGGTCGTGAACATGCTCCCTCCGTGCCGCGGATACTAGCCGGCGGCGCGGGCGGCGGTCACCGCCGGCGCGCCCTCGGCGTACCAGTACTCGACCAGCGCCCGCGCGATCGACAGCGAGGGCGGCAGGACCGGGCCGCCACTGGCGTCGTCGCCGCGGGCCAGGGCCTGGCCGACTTCCTCGCGGGTGAACCAGCGCGCCGCCTCCAGTTCGCCGTCGATCCGCGGCAGGTCGGGCTCGCCGCGGGCGATGTAGCCCAGCATCAGCGAGCCAGGGAATGGCCAGGGCTGGGCGGCCAGGTAGCGGCAGTCGCGCACCCGCACCCCGGTTTCCTCGTGGACTTCGCGCACCACCGCCTGCTCGGGGGTCTCGCCCGGCTCCACGAACCCGGCCAGCACCGACCAGCGCCCCGGCACCCAGCCGGGCTGGCGCCCCAGCAGCAGCCGCTCGCCGTCGCTGACGGCCACGATCACCGCCGGGTCCACCCGCGGGTAGTGGTCGCTGCCGCAGGCCGGGCAGTGCGCAACGAACCCGCCACGCTGGAATTCCACCGCCGCGCCGCAGGCACCGCAGTGGCGGTTGCGGGCCCGCCAGTGGAGCATGCCGCGGGCATAGGCGAAGGCGCCGGCCACGGTGGGCGGCCAGGCGCCAGCGGCGCGGCGCAGGTCGATCCATTGCCGAACCGCCTGCCCGGCGGGCGCCTGCAGGGCGAAATGCGGCTGGCCGCTGCCGTCCAGGCCCAGGAATACGGCCTGGTCGAAGCGGTCGGGAAGGTCGGTGCCGGCCAGCGGCAGCGGCTGGCCGCACCCGTCGGCGGCGGCGCGGCCCTCGGCGTCCAGCAGCAGCAGCCGCGCCCGCGGCCACAGCGCGCGCAGGGCGGCGGCGTCGCCGCGCAGGGCGTCGGAGCGGTCCAGCCCGGCGTCGCCGAAGGCATAACCGGACAACGCGGCCGCCGCGGTGGACGTGGCCATCGGCCTGGCCTCCGCCGCGGTCAGACGCTGAAGCTGCTGCCGCAGCCGCAGGTCGTCTTGGCGTTGGGGTTGCGGATCACGAACTGGGCGCCGCTGAGGCCTTCGCTGTAGTCGACCTCGGCGCCCATCAGGTACTGCAGGCTCAGCGGGTCGACCAGCAAGGTCACCCCGTCGGTGTTCACGGCCATGTCGTCCTCGGCCTGGTTCTCGTCGAACTCGAAGCCGTACTGGAAGCCTGAACAGCCGCCGCCCTGGATGTAGACGCGCAGCTTGAGGTCGGCGTTGCCCTCTTCGGCGATCAGCTCGCGGACCTTGGCCGCGGCGGCGCTGCTGAAGCGCAGCGGCTGGTCCAGCTGCTGGTAGCTGGGAACGGTGGGAAGCGGAATCATGCTGCCAGCATGGGGGCGTGGCGCCCTCCGTTCAAGCCTCGGCGGTCGCCATCGCCTCGCCGGAACCGGCCTTGGCGGCTTCCCGCGGCTGCTGTTCCGGCGCCGGCAGGGCGCGGGTCGCCGGCGGCTGGGCGTGGACCAGGCGGCCGGTCAGCTGGGCACCGGCGCTCATCTCCACCACGGCATAGTGGACATCGCCCTCCACCCGCGCCTGCTGCCCCAGCTCCACCCGCTCGGATGCGTGCACGTCGCCGACCACGGTGCCGTTGATCACCACCACCGGGACGTGGATCCCGCCGGCGATGCTGCCGCCCTCGGCCAGCACAAGGCTGGCGGGCTTGCCCTGGACCGCCTGCACCCGGCCCTCGATGCGGCCTTCCACGTACAGGCCGCCGCTGAATTCCAGGTCGCCGCGGATCACCACCTCAGGGCCCACCAGGGTATCGATGGTGTAGCCGTTGCGCTGGCCGGACTTCTTCTTTCCGAACACGTTACCTGCCTCCCCCGCTGCCGGCGGTTTTCCAGTCGAAAGTCTGCTCGGCACCCCCTCCGTTGCCGCGCAGCAAGACTCGCACACGTTGCGGGGTGAAATCCTTGGGCAGCATCACGCTGCCGTCCAGTTCCTGGAAATACCTGAAGGAATACGGCTGGCCGGGCGCGTCCGGGCGCTGCAGCAGCTCGTTCCAGCCGATGCTGGCGAGCTTGCCGTCGCGCACGCCCTCCACGGTGAAGCGCATCTGCCCCTGGCTGATCGCGCCGCGGTTGAGGTTCTGGGTCAGCACCGCGCGGTAGCGCCAGGTGCCGCCCTCCTCCGGGGCGAACTCGATCGAGTGCACGCTCAGGCCCTTGCGCTGGCTGGTCGCGCCCACCAGGCGCTCGTAGAACGCCACGTCGGTGCGCAGCGCCGCGATCTCCTCGTCGCGCGCGGCCAGCGAGGCCTGCAGTTCGATGTTGGCGGCGCGGCTGATCTGGTCCGAGCGTTCCAGGGTCACCACCCGCTGGTTCAGTTCCTCGAGCTGGCGGCGCAGCTGCTCGGCCTCGTGCCGGGCCTGGCGCGCGCCCTCGCGCACCTGCTGCAGCCCCGGTGCGGCGAGCCGGGTGGCCACCAGGCCCACCACCACCAGGCTCAGCAGCCAGGCGCAGGCGAGGCCGATCTTCCATGCGCGCCCGGAACCACGGCGCGGGACGATGCGAAAGCGTGAGGACGATCCTGTCATCGGGTCATGCCGTCGTTTCTGCCTATACTGCGGCCGATGGCCGGGCAGTGTAACCGCCCCGGTGCCGGCGGCCGGAGCCGCCCCGCCCTGGCCCCGTGTCCCCTCCGCAAGGAGCCGCCATGACCGATGCCCACGTCTTCGTGATCGGCCTGCTGCTGGCCTGGATGGCCGGCATCCGCGCCTACCTGACCGTGTTCGGCGTGGGCCTGGCCGGGCTGCTCGGCTGGGTCGAGCTGCCGCCGGCCTTGCAGGCCACGCAGTCGTGGTGGGTGCTGGGCACCTCCGGGGCGCTGGCGGTGGCCGAATTCCTGGCCGACAAGATCCCCGGGGTGGACTCGGTCTGGGACCTGCTGCAGACCCTGGCGCGGATCCCGGCGGGCGCCTTCCTGGCCGCCGCCGCGTTGTCGCCGGACGGCGAGCTCGGCGCCGGCGCGCTGGCCACCGGCGCGGGCGTGGCCCTGGCCAGCCACGCGCTCAAGTCCGGCACCCGCGCCCTGCTCAACACCTCCCCCGAACCGGCCAGCAACTGGGCCGCCTCGGCGGCCGAGGACACCGTGGTGGTCGGCGGCCTGGCGCTGGCGCTGGCACACCCATGGCTGGCGCTGGCGCTGGTGGTCGGCACCACCGTGCTCGGCGCGCTGCTGGTGTGGTGGATCTGGCGGCTGATGGCGCGCGGCATGCGCCGCCTGCTGGCCGCCCGATGAACCGTTGCGGACCGCCCAGGGTTGTACCGGATGGAGGGATTGGTCACATAATGCAGGCCCAATAGGGGAGCCATTGATGGCCGCACGAGATCCTGCGCCCACGCCGGAGGACCCGGCGGCGCGCCAGCGCATACGCGCCGAAACCCCGCCACCGCATTACTGGCGCCGCTGGACCCGCGACGCCGCGGACGTGGCGGCCGAAG
>NZ_ALIP01000115.1:0-20508 GCF_000283075.1 Pseudoxanthomonas sp. GW2 | reverse complement strand
CGCGCGCGGATGCACAGGAATCCCCCCGCTTGGACAGCAACGATTCCCGCTCCCTGACCCTGATCGGCGCCGGCCTGGCCGGCTGCCTGCTGGCGATCCTGCTCTCGCAGCGCGGCTGGAAGGTCACCATCTACGAGCGCCGCGGCGACCCGCGGATCAAGGGCTACGAATCCGGCCGCTCGATCAACCTGGCCCTGGCCGAGCGCGGCCGCCACGCCCTGCGCGTGGCCGGGGTCGAGGAAGCGGTGATGCGCCAGGCGGTGATGATGCGCGGGCGCATGGTGCACGCGCTGGACGGCAGCACCATGCTGCAGCGCTACGGCCGCGACGACTCGGAGGTGATCTGGTCGGTGCACCGCGCCGACCTCAACATGACCCTGCTGCAGGCGGCCGAGCGCGCCGGGGCCAGCATCCACTTCCACCGCCGCCTGCACACGGTGGATTTCGACGCCGGCTACGCGCGCCTGATCGACGACCGCGACGACCAGCCGCACGACATCCGCTTCCAGGTACTGATCGGTGCCGACGGCGCTGGCTCGGCGCTGCGCGCGGAGATGGTCCGCCGCGCCGGGATCGGCGAGCGCACCGAGTTCCTGGACCACTCCTACAAGGAGCTGACCATCCCGCCGGCGCCGGATGGCGGCTTCATGATCGAGCCGCACGCCCTGCACATCTGGCCGCGCGGCCGCTACATGTGCATCGCCCTGCCCAACGACGAGCGCACCTTCACCGTCACCCTGTTCCTGCCCAACCACGCCGCGCCCGGCAGCGGCGACCCGTGCTTCGCCAGCGTGCGCAGCGGCGCCGAGGTGCGCGCCCTGTTCCAGCGCGACTTCCCCGATGCCCTGCCGCTGATCCCGGACCTGGAGCGCGACTGGGAGAACCACCCGCCGGGCCTGCTCGGCACCCTGTACCTGGACACCTGGCACATGGGCGGGCGCGCGGTGGTGCTGGGCGACGCCGCGCACGCCATGGTGCCGTTCCACGGCCAGGGCATGAATTGCGCGTTCGAGGACTGCGTGGCCCTGGCCGAGGCGATGGACCGGCACGCCACCCTGGAGGACGCGTTCGCCGCGTTCGAGGCCGAGCGCAAGCCCAACGCCGCGGCGATCCAGGCCATGGCCCTGGAGAACTACATCGAGATGCGCGACCGGGTGGACGACCCGGACTTCCTGCTGCAGCGCGAGCTGGAGCAGGCCCTGCAGGCGCGCCATCCCACCCGCTTCGTCCCGCACTACACCATGGTCACCTTCATGCGCGTCCCGTACGCGCTGGCGCACGCGCGCAGCCAGCTGCAGCGGCGCATCCTGGTGGAAGCCACCGCCGGGCGCAGCGACCTGTCCGGCATCGACTGGGACGCGCTGGCGCGGCGCATCCACGCCGAGCTGCCCGAGCTGGAAGGCGCGCGTTGAGCCGGCGCCGCACGCGCCGCGACGGCGTCGCGGGCTTGCGGCATGGCGCCGCGCCGCGTCCAATACCGGCACCATGACCGACAGCTTCCTGTTCTACGACCTGGAGACCTTCGGCGCCGACCCGCGCCGCAGCCGCATCGCCCAGTTCGCCGCCGTGCGCACCGACCGCGAGCTGCAGGTCGTGGAAGAGCCGATCAGCCTGTTCGTCAGGCCGGCCGACGACCTGCTGCCCTCGCCGACGGCCACCCTGATCACCGGCATCACCCCGCAACAGGCCGCGCGCGAAGGCATCAGCGAGGCCGAGGCGGCCGCGCGCATCGTCGAGGAGATGGCGCGCCCGGGCACCTGCACCCTGGGCTACAACTCGCTGCGCTTCGACGACGAGTTCGTGCGCCACACCCTGTTCCGCAACTTCTTCGACCCGTACGAGCGCGAGTGGCGCGGCGGCAATTCGCGCTGGGACCTGCTGGACGTGCTGCGCCTGGCCCACGCCCTGCGCCCGGACGGCATCGCCTGGCCGAAGCGCGAGGACGGCGCCACCTCGTTCCGGCTCGAACACCTGGCGGAGGCCAACGACGTGCGCGAGGGCGATGCCCACGAGGCGCTGTCAGACGTGTTCGCCACCATCGGCATGGCCCGGCTGCTGCGCCGCGCGCAGCCGCGCCTGTGGGACTACGCCCTGCGCCTGCGCGACAAGCGCCATGCCGCCAGCCTGCTGGATACCTTCGCCATGCAGCCGGTGCTGCACGTGTCCCAGCGCTACCCGGCCGCGCGCCTGTGCGCGGCGGTGGTGCTGCCGCTGGCCGTGCACCCGCACATCAACAACCGGGTGATCGTGTTCGACCTGGACGGCGACGTGGACGCGCTGCTGGAGCAAGGCCCGGAGGAGATCGCCGACCGCCTGTACACGCCGGTGGCCGACCTGCCGCCGGGAGTGGCGCGGGTGCCGCTGAAGGAAGTCCACCTCAACCGCTCGCCGATGCTGGTGCCGTGGGCGCACCTGCGCGCGCCGGACTTCCAGCGCCTGGGCATCGACCCTGACCAGGTATTGGCCCGCGCCGCGCGCCTGCGCGCGCACGGCCCGGAGCTAGCCGAGAAGGCCCGCCAGGTCTATGCCGGCACCCGCGAGGCCGGCCAGGAGGACGTGGACGGCTCGCTGTACTCGGGCTTCTGCGGCGACGGCGACCGCCGCCTGTGCACCCAGGTGCGCGCCACCGCCCCGACCGAGCTGGGCCACCGCGCCTTCGATTTCCGCGATCCGCGCCTGCCGGAGCTGCTGTTCCGCTACCGCGCCCGCAACTGGCCGGAAACCCTCGGCGCGGACGAGCGCAGCCGCTGGGACGATTACCGGCGCCTGCGCCTGCAGGCCGACAGCGGCCTGTCCGAGTACACCTTCGACACGTTCTACGCCGAGATCGCCACGCTGCGCGCGGCCCATGCCGGCGACGGCCAGCGCCTGGTGCTGCTGGACCAGCTGGAAGCCTGGGGCCGCGCACTGCAGGACGGATTATGAGCAGCTACTTCAGCGAGGCCAGCCTGCGCTTCCTGCGCGGCCTGGCGCGACACAACGAGAAAGCCTGGTTCCAGGCGCACCGCGCCGACTACGAGGAGCACGTGCGCCAGCCGTTCCTGCGCCTGGTCGCCGACCTGCAGCCGGCACTGGCCGCGATCAGCCCGCACTTCCGCGCCGACCCGCGCCCGGTGGGCGGCTCGCTGTTCCGCATCCACCGCGACGCGCGCTTTTCCAGCGACAAGTCGCCATACAAGACCTGGCAGGGCGCGCGCCTGTTCCACGAGCGCCGGCGCGAAGTGGCGGCGCCGTCGTTCTACATCCACCTGCAGCCCGGCGAGAGTTTCGTCGGCGCCGGCCTTTGGCACCCCGAGCCGGATACCCAGCGCAGGGTCCGCCAGTTCATCTTCGACAACCCCGGCGCCTGGCGCCGCGCCGCGCACGATCCTGCCTTCCGCCGCCGCTTCGACCTCGACCACTCGGAGATGCTGGTGCGCACGCCGCGCGGCTTCCCCGCGGAGTTCGAGTTCATCGACGACCTGCGCCACCGCAACTGGGTGTTCTGGCGCCCGCTGGAGGACGCCACCATGACCGGCCCGCGCCTGCGCGCGACCCTGGAGAAGGACCTGGCCGCGCTGGGTCCGTTCATGGACTACCTCTGCGCGGCGCTGGACCTGGAGTTCTGACGCATGCCCGCCTCCAGCCACCGCCGGCGTCGCCGGGCCCTGCTGCCGGCAACGGCCGTGGCCGCCCTGCTCCTGCTGGCGGCGTGGATCGCCGCCGGGCCCTGGCTGGCCGTGCGCGGCATCGCCGATGCGCTGGAACGGCGCGACACCGTCGCCCTCGCCCGCCACGTCGACTTCCCGCAACTGCAGGCCAACCTGCGCGCCCAGGTCCAGGACCGGCTGGCGCGCGCGGCTGGCGCCGGGCTGGCTTCGCATCCGCTGGGCGCGCTGGCCGTGGCCGCCGCCGGCAGCCTGGCTGGTGCAGGCATCGAGCTGGCCGCCACGCCCGAAGGCGTGGCCGCGCTGCTGCAGGGCCATGTGTTGTGGCAGCGGCTGGGCGGCCGCGACCGCGGTCCCGGCGAAGCCTGGTCGGTGGAGCCGGCGCGGCCGCTGCACGACGCACGCCTGCGCTACGAGTCACTTTCGCGGGCAACGGTCACCGTGCGCCACGCGCCTGGCACCACCAGCGTCTGGGAGCTGCAGCGCCAGGGCCTGCGCTGGCGCCTGGTGGACATCCGCCTGCCGGGGGATCCGGCCACGCCGCCGGGCTGACGCGTCCCGCCCCTTCCGGTGCGGATCGGGCTCGCCGCCGCGGATCCGCGGGCCGGCTCGCGCGGACCCGCAAAAAGCGAACGCCCGGCACGGGGCCGGGCGTTCGCGGTTGCGGCTGCCGGATGGATCAGGCGGCCACGGTCTCGGCCGTCTTCCGGTACTCCTCGATCTGGTCGAAGTTCATGTAGCGGTAGATCTCGGCGCCCTTCTCGTTGATCACGCCGATGTCGGCCAGGTACTCCTCGCGGGTCGGGATGCGGCCCAGGCGCGAGCAGATCGCCGCCAGCTCCGCCGAGCCCAGGAACACGTTGGTGTTGCGGCCCAGGCGGTTGGGGAAGTTGCGGGTCGAGGTGGAGAACACCGTGGCGCCCTCGCGCACCTGCGCCTGGTTGCCCATGCACAGCGAGCAGCCCGGCATTTCCATGCGCGCGCCGGCCACGCCGAAGGTGCCGTAGTGGCCTTCCTTGGTCAGCTCGGAGGCGTCCATCTTGGTCGGCGGCGCGACCCACAGGCGGGTCGGGATGTCGCGCTTGCCTTCCAGCAGCTTGGCCGGGCGCGGAAGTGGCCGATGTTGGTCATGCACGAGCCGATGAACACCTCGTCGATCTTGGTGCCGGCGACCTCGGACAGGGTCTTCACGTCGTCCGGGTCGTTCGGGCAGGCCACGATCGGCTCGACGATCTCGTTGAGGGCGATCTCGATCACCGCCGCGTACTCGGCGTCGGCATCCGGCTCCAGCAGCTGCGGGTTGGCCAGCCACTCCTCCATCTTGCGGATGCGGCGGGCCAGGGTGCGGGCGTCCTGGTAGCCCTCGGCGATCATGTTCTTCAGCAGCACGATGTTGCTGTTGAGGTATTCGATGATCGGCTCCTTGTCCAGGCGCACGGTGCAGGCGGCGGCCGAGCGCTCGGCCGAGGCGTCGGACAGCTCGAACGCCTGCTCCACCTTCAGCTGCGGCAGGCCTTCGATCTCGAGGATGCGGCCGGAGAAGATGTTCTTCTTGCCGGCCTTGGCCACGGTCAGCAGGCCCTGCTTGATCGCGTACAGCGGGATGGCGTTGACCAGGTCACGCAGGGTGACGCCCGGTTGCATCTGGCCCTTGAAGCGGACCAGCACCGACTCCGGCATGTCCAGCGGCATCACGCCGGTGGCCGCGGCGAAGGCGACCAGGCCCGAACCGGCCGGGAACGAGATGCCCACCGGGAAGCGGGTGTGGGAGTCGCCGCCGGTGCCGACGGTGTCCGGCAGCAGCATGCGGTTGAGCCAGCTGTGGATCACGCCGTCGCCCGGGCGCAGGGACACGCCGCCGCGGGTGGAGATGAACTCCGGCAGGGTGTGGTGGGTCTTGACGTCCACCGGCTTCGGGTAGGCCGCGGTGTGGCAGAACGACTGCATCACCAGGTCGGCCGAGAAGCCCAGGCAGGCCAGGTCCTTCAGCTCGTCGCGGGTCATCGGGCCGGTGGTGTCCTGGGAGCCGACCGAGGTCATCTTCGGCTCGCAGTAGGTGCCCGGGCGCACGCCCTTGCCTTCCGGCAGGCCACAGGCGCGGCCGACCATCTTCTGCGCCAGGGTGTAGCCCTTGCCGCTGTCGGCCGGCTGCTGCGGCAGGCGGAACAGGGTCGACGGGGCCAGGCCCAGCGACTCGCGGGCCTTGGCGGTCAGGCCGCGGCCGATGATCAGCGGGATGCGGCCGCCGGCACGCACCTCGTCGAACAGCACCTCGCTCTTGACCTTGAACTCGGCGATCACCTCGCCGTTCTTCAGCGCCTTGCCCTCGTACGGGCGCAGCTCGACCACGTCGCCATGGTCCATCTTCGACACGTCCAGCTCGATCGGCAGGGCGCCGGCGTCTTCCATGGTGTTGTAGAAGATCGGGGCGATCTTGCCACCCAGGCACACGCCGCCGGCGCGCTTGTTCGGGATGTACGGGATGTCGTCGCCGGTCCACCACAGCACCGAGTTGGTGGCCGACTTGCGCGAGGAACCGGTGCCGACCACGTCGCCGACGTAGGCGACCAGGTGGCCCTTCTCCTTGAGCTTGAGGATCTCGCCGATCGGGCCGCGCTTGCCGTCCTCTTCCGGCTGGAACGGCGCGTCCGGACGCTTGTTCTTCAGCATCGCCAGGGCGTGCATCGGGATGTCCGGGCGGGTGGTGGCGTCCGGGGCCGGCGACAGGTCGTCGGTGTTGGTCTCGCCCGGCACCTTGAACACGGTGATGGTCAGGCTCTCCGGCACTTCCGGGCGGCTGGTGAACCACTCCGCGTCCGCCCAGCTCTGCAGCACGGCCTTGGCGTTGGCATTGCCGGCCTTGGCCTTCTCCTCCACGTCGTGGAACTGGTCGAACACCAGCAGGGTCTTCTTCAGGCCCTCGGCGGCAATGGTGCCGACGACGGTGTCGTCCAGCAGCTCGATCAGCGGCGAGACGTTGTAGCCGCCGAGCATGGTGCCCAGCAGCTCGGTGGCGCGCTCGCGCGAGATCAGCGGGTTCTTCTCGCTGCCGAAGGCCAGCGCCGCCAGGTAGGAGGCCTTGACCTTGGCCGCGTCGTCGACGCCGGCCGGCACGCGGTGGGTGAGCAGGTCGACCAGGAACTGCTCCTCGCCCGCCGGCGGGTTCTTCAGCAGCTCGATGACCTCGGCCGTCTGCTGCGCGCTCAGCGGCAGCGGCGGGATGCCGAGGGCGGCGCGCTCGGCGACGTGGTGGCGATAGGCTTCCAACATGGACAACTCCGGAGTGGTAACGGAAAGCGGTGGCGAATCAGGCCTGCGGCACGATCAGCCGCAGCCCCTTGAAGTAATCGCGGTAGAAGGCGTCGTTCCAGGTGACCAGGCCGTCGCACTGCAGCAGCGCGTGGGCGCCGACCAGGAAGGCGCCGATGCCGCGGTGGCGGCCGCCGCGCTGGCGGTGGCGGCGGTGCATCTCGCCGGCGCGCAGCGCGGACTTGGCCTCCAGCGCGCTGAAGTGGATGCCCATCTCCTCCAGCGCCTCCTGGACCTCGGCGCCGCCCCGGAGGGCGGCGCACAGCTCGGCCAGGGTGGTGCCGCACACGACCACGCGGCCGCCCACCAGCGCCTGGCGCAGGCAGGCCTCGACCGCGTCGGCGCGGGGGCCGTCGCTGAGCAGCTCGATCAGGACCGGGGAGTCGACGGCGATCATGCCCCGCCTTCGTCGCGCAGGCGCTCCACCGCCTCGGTGGACGATTCGAAGCCGTCCAGCGCGAACTTGCCGCGGGCGCGGGAAATGGCGTCATCCACGCTCTTGCGCAGGATGATGCGGCTGCCGTCCAGCTCCACCTTCAGCAGGGTGCCCTTGGTCAGCCCGAGGGCGTCCCGGACGGGCTTGGGCAGCGTGATCTGGCCGCGTTCGGCCACGGTCGCTTCCATGGGTGGAATCTCCGCCTGACGGTATGCGGACATGATACATACCATTTCATGCATACTCAATCCGTCGTACCGGCATTGTCCGACAATGGCCCCGCGAAGACAGTCCTGTCATGCCAGCCGGCCAATAATGACCGGCTGAAACCTTCAGCCGCCTCCCCCGGCGGCACCAGCCAGAGGAGCCCGCAATGCGCGATTCCTTCGCCACCCGCAGCCGCCTGGACGTAGGCGGCAAGTCGTACACCTATGCCAGCCTGCCCCGGCTGGGCGAGCGCTTCGACCTGGCCCGCCTGCCCTACTC
The DNA here is from genome assembly GCF_000283075.1 of Pseudoxanthomonas sp. GW2. Taxonomy (NCBI): domain Bacteria; kingdom Pseudomonadati; phylum Pseudomonadota; class Gammaproteobacteria; order Lysobacterales; family Lysobacteraceae; genus Pseudoxanthomonas; species Pseudoxanthomonas sp. GW2. The sequence goes on along the minus strand of NZ_ALIP01000115.1, from coordinate 12,630 downwards.
GATGAAGATCCTGCTGGAGAACCTGCTCCGCCACGAGGACGGGGTGACGGTGCTGCCGGAGCACATCGAGGCCGTGGCGACCTGGGATCCCAAGGCCGAGCCGGACACCGAGATCGCGTTCATGCCCGCGCGCGTGGTCCTGCAGGACTTCACCGGCGTGCCCTGCGTGGTCGACCTGGCCGCGATGCGCGACGCGGTGGTCAGGCTCGGCGGCGACGCCAGCCAGATCAACCCGCTGATCCCGTCGGAGCTGGTGATCGACCACTCGATCCAGGTCGACGTGTTCGGCAAGCCCGACGCGCTGGACATCAACGGCCGCATCGAGTTCGAGCGCAACCGCGAGCGCTACGCCTTCCTGCGCTGGGGCCAGAAGGCGTTCAAGGGCTTCCGCGTGGTGCCGCCGAACACCGGCATCGTCCACCAGGTGAACCTGGAGAACCTGGCCCGGGTGGTGATGACCGGCGAGAAGGACGGCGAGGCCTGGGCCTATCCGGACACCGTGTTCGGCACCGACTCGCACACCACCATGATCAACGGCATCGGCGTGCTGGGCTGGGGCGTGGGCGGCATCGAGGCCGAGGCGGCCATGCTCGGCCAGCCCTCCTCGATGCTGATCCCGCAGGTGGTCGGCTTCAAGCTCACCGGCAAGCTGCCCGAAGGCTCCACCGCCACCGACCTGGTGCTGACCGTCACCCAGATGCTGCGCAAGCACGGGGTGGTGGGCAAGTTCGTCGAGTTCTTCGGCGATGGCCTGCAGCACCTGCCGCTGGCCGACCGCGCCACCATCGGCAACATGGCCCCGGAGTACGGCGCCACCTGCGGCATCTTCCCGATCGACGCCGAGTCGCTGACCTACCTGCGCCTGTCCGGCCGCAGCGAGGAGCAGATCGCCCTGGTGGAGGCCTACGCCAAGGCCCAGGGCCTGTGGCACACCCCGGACAGCCCGCACGCCAGCTACAGCTCGGTGCTGGAGCTGGACATGGGCGAGGTGCGCCCCTCGCTGGCCGGCCCCAAGCGCCCGCAGGACCGCGTCCTGCTGGGCGACATGAAGCAGAACTACCGCGAGAACGTGGCCCTGCTGACCGCCAACCGCGACCGCCGCGCCCCGGAGGTGGCCGACTTCATCGCCGAGGGCGGGACCGCCGCGGTCGGCAACGAGGCATTGCACAAGGGCGTGGCCCACATCGAGATCGACGGCCAGCAGGTCAAGCTCAAGGACGGCGCGGTGGTGATCGCCGCGATCACCTCCTGCACCAACACCTCCAACCCGGCGGTGATGGTCGCCGCCGGCCTGCTGGCGCGCAACGCCGCCGCGCGCGGACTCAATCGCCAGCCCTGGGTCAAGACCTCGCTGGGTCCAGGCTCGCGCGTGGTCACCGATTACCTGCAGAAGGCCGGCCTGCTGGAGGAACTGGAGAAGGTCGGCTTCTACATCGTCGGCTACGGCTGCACCACCTGCATCGGCAACTCCGGCCCGCTGCCGCCGGAAGTCAGCGCCGGCATCGCCGCCGGCGACCTGGTCGTCACCTCGGTGCTGTCGGGCAACCGCAACTTCGAGGGCCGCGTCCACCCCGAGGTCAAGATGAACTACCTGGCCAGTCCGCCGCTGGTGGTGGCCTACGCCCTGGCCGGCACCACCGACATCGACCTGACCTCCGAGCCGATCGGCACCGGCAGCGACGGCCAGCCGGTGTACCTGCGCGACATCTGGCCCAGCAGCAAGGAGATCGGCGACGTCATCGCCTCGACCATCGGCCCGGAGATGTTCAAGCAGAACTACGCCGACGTGTTCAAGGGCGACAACCGCTGGAACGCCATCGAATCGCCCGACGGCGAGCTGTACGCCTGGGACGAGTCCTCCCCCTACATCAAGACCCCGCCGTACTTCGAGGGCATGACCATGGAGGTCGGCTCGATCGGCGACATCCACGGCGCGCGGGTGCTGGGCCTGTTCGGCGATTCGATCACCACCGACCACATCTCCCCGGCCGGCAACATCAAGAAGGACTCGCCGGCGGGCCGCTTCCTGCAGTCGCGCGGGGTGCAGCCGGCGGACTTCAACAGCTACGGCAGCCGCCGCGGCAACGACGACGTCATGGTCCGCGGCACCTTCGCCAACATCCGCATCAAGAACCTGTTCTTCGGCGGCGAGGAAGGCGGCAACACCCTCTACTTCGGCTCCAACCCGCCGGAGAAGATGTCGATCTACGACGCGGCCATGCGCTACAAGGCCGAGGGCACGCCGCTGCTGGTGATCGCCGGCAAGGAGTACGGCACCGGTTCCTCGCGCGACTGGGCGGCCAAGGGCACCAACCTGCTGGGGGTCAAGGCGGTGATCGCCGAGAGCTTCGAGCGCATCCACCGTTCGAACCTGGTGGGCATGGGCGTGCTGCCGCTGCAGTTCAAGGACGGCCAGAACGCGCAGTCGCTGGGCCTGGACGGCACCGAGGTGTTCGACGTCTCCGGCCTGCAGGATGGCGCCAGCAAGAGCGCGAAGGTCACCGCGCGCAAGGCCGACGGCCGCGTGGTGGAGTTCGAGGTCCACGTGCTGCTGCTGACCCCGAAGGAAGTGGAGTACTTCCGGCACGGCGGCCTGCTGCAGTACGTGCTGCGCCAGCTGGCCACCCGCAAGGCGGCCTGAGCCGCCGCCACGAAAAAGCCCCGCGCATGCGGGGCTTTTCCCTTCCCGGGCGGCCCGCGGGGCTCAGCGCCGCTCCCAGCGGGCGTAGTGCAGGCGCCAGTCGCCGCCCTCCTCGCGCCAGCCGGTGGTGACGTCCCAGCTGCCGCCGCGCTCGGGCAGCCAGCGTCCGCCGCTTCCGGTCGCCAGCGCGGAAAACCGTACGGTTGCGCTGCCCTGGCGCATCTCCACCTCGGCCGGCCCGAGCACCAGGCCGATACGCTGGTTGGCCAGGACCTGCGCGCGCACGGCCTGCTGCAGTGCATCACGATCGACCCCGTCATTGCCGACGAAGTCCGCGGCCACGTGCTCCATGAACCGCGCCGGGGCCCGTTCCTCGAGTGCCTGCTGCATCCGCACAAGCGTGTCCCGCAAGCGTTCTTCCGGTGGATCCCGGCTGCAGCCGGCGGCCGGAAACAGCAGCAGGAGCAGCGCCAGGGCCCGCCACGCGGGGCTTGCGGATCGATTGATAGGCACTATCTGCTTCGACTTTTCCATCCGTAACGGTATGCTCCGCAGCGGACGCCGGCATGACCCACGGCGTGGCAGAACTGATGCAGACGCAAGACTACTCCTCGGGAGGGAGCTCAATGAATCCGGATCGCCCCTGGCTGCAGAGCTATCCGCAAGGCGTGCCCGCTGAAATCGATCCGGACCAGTACCGGTCTGTAGCCGCGGTCTTCGACGCGACCGTCGCCCGCTACGCCGACCGCCCCGCCTACCGCAACTTCGGCAAGACACTGACCTACGCCGAGGTCGACCGGCTGGCGACCCAGTTCGCGGCCTACCTGCTGGGCGAGCTGGGCCTGAAGAAGGGCGACCGCGTCGCCCTGATGATGCCCAACTGCCTGCAGTACCCGATCGCGACCTTCGGCATCCTGCGTGCCGGCCTGACCGTGGTGAACGTCAACCCGCTGTACACCGCGCGCGAGCTCAAGCACCAGCTGGTGGACGCCGGCGCCGCGGCGATCGTGGTGGTCGACAACTTCGGCCACACCGTGCAGGAAGTGCTGGCCGAGACCCCGCTGAAGCAGGTGATCACCACCGGCCTGGGCGACATGCTGGGCTTCCCCAAGGGCGCCATCGTCAACTTCGTGCTCAAGTACGTGAAGAAGATGGTGCCCGAGTACGACATCCCCGGCGCGGTGCGCTTCCGCGACGCGCTGGCCGCCGGCAAGCGCCACGCGCTGCCGCAGGTGGACATCAATCCGTCGGACATCGCCTTCCTGCAGTACACCGGCGGCACCACCGGCGTGGCCAAGGGCGCCATGCTCACCCACCGCAACCTGGTGGCGAACATGTGCCAGGCCTCGGCCTGGCTGCGGCCGAACGACCTGCGCCCCGGCGAGGAGGTGATCATCACCGCCCTGCCGCTGTACCACATCTTCGCGCTGACGGCGAACTGCCTGGTGTTCATGGAGCTCGGTGGCCTCAACCACCTGATCACCAACCCGCGCGACATGCCGAACTTCGTCAAGGAGCTGAAGACTTCCGGCTTCACCGCGATCACCGGCGTCAACACCCTGTTCAACGGCCTGCTCAACACGCCCGGCTTCGACGAGGTGGATTTCTCGAAGCTCAAGATCACCCTGGGCGGCGGCATGGCGGTGCAGCGCGCCGTGGCCGAGCGCTGGAAGAAGGTCACCGGCGTGACCCTGGTGGAGGCGTACGGCCTGACCGAGACCTCGCCGGCGGCCTGCATCAACCCGCTGGACCTGAAGGAGTTCAACGGCTCCATCGGCCTGCCCATCCCCTCGACCGACGTTTGCATCAAGGACGAGGACGGCAAGGAAGTGGCGCTGGGCGAGATCGGCGAGCTGTGCATCAAGGGCCCGCAGGTGATGAAGGGCTACTGGCAGCGCCCGGAGGAGACCGCCAAGGCCATCGACGCCGACGGCTGGCTGCGCACCGGTGACATGGCCCGGATCGACGAGAAGGGCTTCGTCTACATCGTCGACCGCAAGAAGGACATGATCCTGGTCTCCGGCTTCAACGTGTACCCGAACGAGATCGAGGACGTGGTCGCGGCCATGCCCGGCGTGCTCGAGGTGGCCGCCGTGGGCGTGCCGGACGAGCGTTCCGGCGAAGCGGTCAAGCTGTTCGTGGTCAAGAAGGACCCGGCGCTGACGGCCGAGGACATCAAGGCCTACTGCCGCCAGGCCCTGACCGGGTACAAGCAGCCGCGCCACATCGAGTTCCGCGACGAGCTGCCGAAGAGCAACGTCGGCAAGATCCTGCGCAAGGAACTGCGCGACCAGGCCCCGGCCGGCAAGCCGGAAGCCGCGGCCACGCACTGAGGCTGGCAAGCCCGGCGGGCCCCGCCCGTCCCGGACCGCACCAGGCGCGCCCCCGGGGGGCGCGCCTTTTCTTTTGCCCGGCCGCGGCCGCCGGGGCGGCGGTGCCGGTAGGATCGGCGCGTACGGGCGGCGTCGCCCGTCGTCCACCACCCCTACCCGGAGAACTGGCCATGACCACCATCGAGAAGCTGCACGTCGCCGAATACCCCACCATTCGCGTCGAGGGCCCGGCGGACGGCAGTGCCCACTGGCTTTACATGCATGCCGACGCGCACACCGGCGTGCGTCCCTGCTGCCGCTTCGAGATGCTGGAGGACATGTGGCGCTACATGAGCGCCATGACCCTGCCGCCGGAGCAGCAGGTCCCGGGCCGCCTGCGCCATTTCGTGCTGGCCTCGGCCGCCTCCGCCTACAACCTCGGCGGCGACCTGGACCTGTTCATGCGCCTGATCCGCGCCGGCGACCGCGCGCAACTGCTGGCCTATGCCAAGCGCTGCGTGGAGGGCGTGCACCACGTGCACACCGGGTTCGGCGGCGACGTGCACACCGTGGCCCTGGTCCAGGGCGATGCCCTGGGCGGCGGCCTGGAGATGGCCCTGGCCTGCCACACCATCGTCGCCGAGGAAGGCGTGGGCATGGGCCTGCCCGAGGTGCTGTTCGGGCTGTTCCCGGGCATGGGCGCCTACTCCTTCCTGTGCAAGCGGGTCAGCCCGCGCCAGGCCGAGCGCATGATCCTCAGCGGCGAGGTCTACAGCAGCGAGGAGATGTACCGGCTGGGCGTGGTCGACGTGCTGGTGCCCAAGGGCGAAGGCGAGGCCGCGGTGCGCGACCTGATCCGCCAGCACCAGCGCGCGCCGCACGCGCACCTGGCGATGAACGCGGTGCGCGGCATCGGCCAGCCGGTCGGCTACGAGGAATTGCTGCGGATCACCGAGGTCTGGGTGGACACCGCGCTGCAGCTGGGCGACAAGTCGCTGCGGACCATGGAGCGGATCGTCCGCGCCCAGACCCGGCGGGCCGGCCTGGCCGGGGGCTGAGCCAGCCGGGTGGCGGCCGGCCCGGCAATGCCGGGCCACGCCAGCCGCCGCTGCCCTGCCCCTCAGCTGTCCCCGCGGTCGCGGGCGCCGCCATCGCGGGCCGCGACCCGGGCATCCAGCGCCTGCCGGCCCTGGGCCAGGGCCTCGACCAGTCGCGCCAGGTGCTCGCGCCATTCGTTGCGCATCTGCCATTCCGGCAGGCGCATCAACACCCCGCCCAGTTCCGCGACCCGCACCAGGCCCATGTTCGCGGCCACGCCCTTGATCGCGTGCGCGTGGTCGCGCAGCCGCGACCAGTCCGCGTCCTCGCCGGCCTGCTGCATCGAGGCCAGGCAGCCCTCGGCGTCGCTCAGGCAGTGGCGGATGAACTCCTGCTCGAAGGCCAGGCCCATGCCCATCGCCGCCAGTTCGTCCAGCACCGAGGGATCGAGCACGGCACCGGGGCCGCCGGCCGCCGCCGGCTGACGCTCCTCGCGCGCGCCGGTACCGCCCGCTCCGGCGCGGCGACCGCGCCGGAGCGCCACGTCTGCCAGCACGTCCAGCAGCCGCGCCGCGGCCACCGGCTTGGCCAGGAAGGCGTAGGCACCGGCTTTCTCGCAGCGCTGGATCGACTCGGGGGTGACGTCGGCGCTGAGCACCCCCCCCGGGGTCTGGGTGACCCCGCCGGCCTGCATCACCCGCAGCTGGCGCAGCAGGTCCAGGCCGCTGAGGCCGGGCATGTGCAGGTCGACGATGGCCACGTCGTAGTCGCGCTCGGCCATGGCCTCGAGCACTTCCTCGCCGCCGGCGACGCAGGTCACGCGGTGGCCGGCCTTCTGCAGCAGGCGCTGCAGCACCATGCGGTTGGCTTCGTAGTCGTCGGCCACCAGCACCTGCATGCTGCGCACCCGCGCGCGGTGGCGCAGGAACGGGTCGGCGAAGGCGATCACCTTGCCGTCGCCGGCAGCCACGTCCTGGCCGCCCTCCTCCAGCACCGCGGGGCGCAGCGGGGCGGCGGTGGCCGGCTGGAACGGCACCTCGAACCAGAAGCGGCTGCCGCGCGGCTCCAGGTTCTCGTAGCCGATCCTGCCCCCCATGGCCTCGACCAGGCCGCGGGCGATGGTCGTGCCCAGGCCGGTGCCGCCGTAGCGGCGCGCCAGGCTGGCGTCGGCCTGCTCGAAGGCCTCGAACACGCGGCCGCGCATGGATTCGGGGATGCCGATGCCGGTGTCGCTGACCACGAAGCGCAGGCGCACGCCGCCGCCCTCCTGCACCCCGGCCACGGTCACGTCCACCCGCACCCGCCCGGCATCGGTGAACTTGACCGCGTTGCCGACCAGGTTGAGCAGCACCTGGCGCAGGTGCACGGCGTCGCCGCGTACCTGCTGCGGCACCGCGTCGTCGACCACCACCAGGTACTCCAGCTGCTTCTGCCGCGCCTGCGGGCGCAGGATCAGGCCGACCGAGTCCAGCGCCTCGCGCGGGGAGAAATTCTCCGGGTTGAGCTTGACCTTGCCCGCCTCGATCGCGGAGATGTCCAGCACGTCCTCCACCAGGCCCATCAGGCTGCGGGTGGAGGCCTGGATGGTGCGCACGCACTCGCGCTGCTCGCCGTCCAGCTGGGTGGTCGACAGCAGCTCGGTCATGCCCGCCAGCCCGTTGAGCGGGGTGCGGAACTCGTGGCTCATGTTGGCCAGGAACCGGCTCTTGGCCTCGCTGGCGCGCTGCGCCTCCTCGGTGGCGCGGGTCAGCTGGCGCAGCAGGCTGGACAGGTACATCGGCACGGCCACCAGGCCGGCCAGCAGGCCCAGGCCCAGCGCGCGCACCTGGTGCCAGAACTCGGTGAACCACAGCACCGAGCCGAAGCTGGCCACCGCCATGGCCACCGCCGCCAGCAGGTAGCGGTGGCCGTAGCGCAGGCCGTTGCCGACGGTCACCCACATCACCACGATGTAGACCCAGGCCAGCGGCTCGCCCATGCGGATCATGCCGGCGGCCATCAAGCCGTAGTCGGCGAGCATGCCCACCGCGCGGCGCAGGTCCGAGCGGCCGGGTCGCGCCAGCAGCGCCCCGAAGATCGCCAGGCTCAGGGCCAGGCCGCCGAGCACGATCGCCAGCACGTCGCGGTACTGCTCCGCATCCAGGCCGCTGCGCGAGGACGGCAGCAGCACGTAGCACAGGATCAGCAGGATCAGGGCGACGCGCACCAGGGCCTGGCCGTGCTCGCTGTCCGGCCGGCCCGACAGGCGCTGCCTGGTCCATTCCAGCGAGTTACGCACCGGAGGCCTCCCCGAGCGGCCGCGCCGAGGCGGCGGAGAACTGCTCGCAGATGTCCAGCAGGCGCTCGCGCGCGCGCAGCAGCGCGTCCACGCAGGCCGGGTCGAACAGGCGGCCGCGCTGGGCGTACAGGTAGGCCAATGCGGCGTCGATGCTCCAGGCCTCCTTGTAGGGACGGCGCGAGATCAGCGCGTCGAACACGTCGGCCACCGCCACGATCCGCGCCTCCAGCGGGATCGCCTCGCCGGCCAGCCCGTCGGGGTAGCCGCTGCCGTCCCAGCGCTCGTGGTGGCGCAGCGCGATCAGCGCGCCGGCCTGGATGAAGCGGTTGGGACTGTCGGCCAGCAGCTCGTAGCCGATCCGCGGGTGGCGGCGCATGATCGCCTGCTCCTCCTCGGTCAGCTGCCCGGCCTTCATCAGCACCGAGTCCGGGATCGCGATCTTGCCCATGTCGTGCAGCGGCGCGGCCGCCTCGATCGTCTTCACCTCGTCCTCGGGCAGGCCCAGCGCCTCGGCGATCAGCGAGGCCACCCGCGCCATGCGTTCCAGGTGCGAGCTGGTGCCGGCGTCGCGGAACTCGATCGCGCGCGCCAGCCGCGACAGGGTCTCGCGCTCGCGTTCCTCGACCTCGTGCATGCTCGCCAGCAGCCGCTGCTCCAGCGACAGCGCGCGCTGCTTGACGGTCTCGGCCTGCTGCCGCAGCTGCAGCAGGTTGTGGCAGCGCGCGCGCAGCTCGCGCGGGCGCACCGGCTTGACCAGGAAGTCGATCACCCCGGCCTCGAGCGCGGCCTGGCGGATCGGCTCGTCGCCGACCACGGTGATCAGGATGATGGGGATGTCGCGGTGCCGCGGCAGGCGCCGGAAGCGGCGCGCGAACTCCAGCCCGTCGATGCCCGGCATGCGGTAGTCCAGCAACAGCAGGTCGACCGGGTGGTCCTCGCACCAGGCCAGCGCCTGGCGCGCGTCGCCGAAGTCGTGGACCTTCAGCTCCGGGGCGATGTCCTCGATGATGTGACGCAGCATCGTGCGTGCCGATGCCTGGTCGTCGACGATGGCGATGTCCAAGGCCTGCGCGTCCCGCCCTTGATCCGGCTTGCAGCATAACGCGGCGCCGGCGGGTGCGACATCCACGCCGGCGCAAGCGGAATTGGCGCGCGCCCGGCGGCGCGCGGGGGCTCAGCCGGGCTGGCCCGGGCGCATGTACGGGAACAGCAGCACGTCGCGGATCGAGGTGCTGCCGGTCAGCAGCATCACCAGGCGGTCAATGCCGATGCCCAGGCCGCCGGTCGGGGCCATGCCGTATTCCAGGGCCCGGATGTAGTCGGCGTCGTAGTGCATGGCCTCGTCGTCGCCGCCCTCCTTGGCCGCGACCTGGGCCTGGAAGCGCCGCGCCTGGTCCTCGGGGTCGTTGAGCTCGGAGAAGCCGTTGGCCAGCTCCTTGCCGTTGATGAACAGCTCGAAGCGGTCGGTGTAGCCCGGCTCGGTGTCCGAGGCACGGGCCAGCGGGCTGACCTCCACCGGGTGGTCGGTGATGAAGGTCGGCTGGACGAGGTGGTGCTCGACCGTGGCCTCGAAGATCTCCAGCAGCAGCTTGCCCCAGCCCCAGGCCGGCTTGACCTTGATCCCCAGGCGCTCGCAGTGGCGCAGCAGGGCTTCGCGGTCGGTGCAGTCGGCGGCGCTGATCTCCGGGTTGTGGTGGCGCACGGCCTCGTCCATGCGCCAACGGCGGAAGCGCGGGCCCAGGTCGATCTTCTGCCCTTCCCACTCCACCTCGGTGGTGCCCAGCACCGCCTGTGCGGTGTCGCGGATGACGTTCTCGGTCAGGTCCATGATCTCGTGGTACGTGGCGTAGGCCTCGTACAGCTCGAGCATGGTGAACTCGGGGTTGTGCCGGGTCGACACACCCTCGTTGCGGAAGTTGCGGTTGATCTCGTACACCCGCTCCAGGCCGCCGACCACAAGTCGCTTGAGGTACAGCTCCGGCGCCACGCGCAGGTACAGCTGCAGGTCCAGGGCGTTGTGGTGGGTGATGAACGGCTTGGCGGTGGCGCCGCCGGGGATGTAGTGCATCATCGGCGTCTCCACTTCCAGGAAGCGGCGCTCGTCCAGCCAGGAGCGGATCGCGCGGATGATCTTGCTGCGCTTGACGAACACGTCGCGCGCCTCGGGGGTCACGATCAGGTCGACGTAGCGCTGGCGGTAGCGCTGCTCCACGTCGGCCAGGCCGTGCCACTTGTCCGGCAGCGGGCGCAGCGACTTGACCAGCAGCCGCAGCGAGGTGGCCTTGACCGACAGTTCGCCGGTGCGGGTGCGGGTCAGCCCGCCCTCGACCGCGACGATGTCGCCCACGTCGAACGACTTGAACGCCTCGTAGGCCTCGCCCAGGGCGTTGGCCTGCAGGAACAGCTGGATGCGGCCGGACTCGTCCATGACCTGGGCGAAGCTGGCCTTGCCCATCACCCGCTTGGCCATCAGCCGGCCGGCCAGGGCCACCTTGCGCGGCAGCGCCTCCAGGGCCTCGGCGGCCCACTTCTCCGCGTCGGCGAATTCGGCCTGCAGGTCGCCGGCGTAGTCGGCGCGCTTGAAGTCGTTGGGATAGGCGATGCCGCGCTCGCGCAGGGCGGCGAGCTTGGCGCGGCGCTCGGCGATCAGGTGGTTCTCGTCGGCGGGGGCGACGGCGGTGGTTTCGTTGGACTGGCTCATGCTCTGGACCGGACGTGGCGCGGGGCGCGCCTGGGTTCTGGGCGGCCCGGCGCGCGTGGCGGCCGGGCCGGTCGTCGGGGGAGGATGCGGACGCGGATCGGCGCGCGGCGCGGCGGCCGCGGCCTCAGGCCGCGTCGGTCCGTTTGGCGCCGACCTGCAGGCCGGCCTTGAGGCTGGCCTCGACGAACTCGTCCAGGTCGCCGTCCAGCACCTTCTGGGTATCGCTGCGCTCGATGCCGGTGCGCAGGTCCTTGATCCGGCTCTGGTCGAGCACGTAGTTGCGGATCTGGCTGCCCCAGCCGATGTCGGACTTGGTGGCCTCCACCGCGTCCTTCTCGGCGTTGCGCTTCTGCAGCTCCAGCTCGTACAGCTTGGCCGCCAGCATCTTCATCGCGCGGTCGCGGTTGGCGTGCTGGCTGCGCTCGGTCTGGCAGGCCACCACGATGCCGCTGGGCACGTGGGTGATGCGCACCGCCGACTCGGTCTTGTTGACGTGCTGGCCGCCGGCGCCGGAGGAACGGTAGACGTCGGTCTTCAGGTCGGCCGGGTTGATCTCGATGTCGATCTTGTCGTCGACCTCGGGGCTGACGAACACCGAGGTGAAGCTGGTGTGGCGGCGGTTGTCCGAGTCGAACGGGCTCTTGCGCACCAGGCGGTGCACGCCGGTCTCGGTCTTCAGCCAGCCGTAGGCGAACTCGCCTTCCACGCGGAAGGTGGCGGACTTGATGCCGGCCACGTCGCCGCCGGAGACCTCCAGCAGCTCGGTCTTCCAGCCGCGCGACTCGCACCAGCGCAGGTACATGCGCAGCAGCATCTCGGCCCAGTCCTGTGCCTCGGTGCCGCCGGCGCCGGCCTGGATGTCGACGAACGCGTTGGCGCCGTCCATCTGCCCGGAGAACATGCGCTGGAACTCCAGCTTCTCGATCTCCTTCTCATAGCGGTCGACGTCGGCCACCACCGCCAGGGCGGTCTCCTCGTCCTGCTCGCTCTCGGCCAGCTCGAGCAGTTCGGTGGAGCCCTCCAGGCCCTCCAGCACCGCGGCGATGCCGCCGACGGTCTTGTCCAGCATCGCGCGCTCGCGGCCCAGGGCCTGCGCACGCTCCGGGTCGTCCCAGACGTTGGGCAGCTCCAGTTCGCGGTTTACTTCTTCCAGACGCTCTTTCTTGGCGTCGTAGTCAAAGATACCCCCGTAGCGAGACCACGCGACCGGTAAGGTCGGCGATGCGCTGGCGGACGGGATTGAGCTCGATCATGGCGGCAACTGGCAGGTGAAAAGCGGTCGCCGATTCTAGCAGGATGCCGGGCGCGGCCCAGCAGGCGGCTCACGGGCGCACGCTGCCGTTGTCCTCCTGCAGCTCCGGCTTGAACGGAACGTCCGGCGGTGGCCGCGCCTCGGCCGCCTGCTCGTTGAGGTTGGGGTCGCTGATCCCGCAGCCGCCACCCAGCTGCAGCAGCGAGACCACGCAGGTGATCCGCTTGCCGTTGGTGCCCGGGATCGGGATCGCCACCGACTTGATGCCCTTGCGCACCCATTCGGCCAGCAGCGACTCGTTCGGCACCCAGTAGCGGTCGAAACTGGTCGGCTCGTAGTCGTACGGCGGGCGCTTGAGCCAGGTACCGGATTGCTCGATGCGCTCGCGGGTCCAGGCATCGCTGTCGC